>JAEYZJ010000006.1 GCA_023430705.1 Pseudomonadota bacterium
TTCGAGGCGATGTTCGCGCATGGCGCGATCGAAGAGGTGCAGGCGCTGCTGGCGCTCGGGCTCGATCCGAGCCTGCCGGCGATGAAGGCCATCGGCGTGCCCGAGATCGCGGCGATGCTGCGCGGCGAGATCGAGGAAGACGAGGCAATCGAGCGCGCGGTGATCGCGACGCGGCAGTATGCCAAGCGGCAGCGGACGTGGTTCCGCAACCGCATGGGCGACTGGAACTGGATGGTTCCCTAGGCGATGCCCTTCAGCAGGCCGAGCCGGCGGCGCATGGCGAAGCGGATCAGCAGCAGCACGGCGACGAAGGCGAGACCCACCGCAAGGCCGAGCCAGATGCCGGTGCCGCGCCAGTCGACGACGAAGCCCAGCACATAGGCCGTCGGCAGGCCGACGAACCAGTAGCCGAAGATGGCGAGCAGGCTCGGGACCCGGGTATCGCTGAGGCCACGCAGCGTGTGCGCGGCGACGACCTGTGCGCCATCGGCGAGCTGGAACAGGCCGGCGATGACGAGATAGCCGGCGGCAAGGCTGAGGGCGGCGGCGTTGGCCGCGTCACGGCTGTCGAGGAAGATCGACACCAGCGCGTGAGGCATGGCGATGAACAGCGAGGCGGTGAGGGACATGAAGCCGACGCCGAGCAGGATCGCCGTCCAGGCGGCCTTGCGCACGCCCTCGGCGTCGCCGCGGCCATAGGCGAGCCCGACGCGCACGGTGGCCGCCATGCCGAGGCCAAGCGGCACCATGAAGGCCGTCGAGGCGAGTTGCAGGGCGACCGCGTGCGCCGCGGTCTCGTTGGTCCCGAGGCGGCCCATCAGGATCGCGGCGACCGAGAAGAGACCGACTTCGGCCGCCACGGTCAGGCCGATCGGCAGGCCGACCTTGAGTATCTCGAAGAAGTGCTTCCAGTCGGGCTTGAAGAAGCGGGCGAGCACATGGAAGCGCTTCAGCCGCCGGTGGGTGAGGACATAGCCCAGCAGCGCGCCGAACATGAGGACGTTGACCAGGCCCGTGGCGATCGCGGCGCCGCGCAGCTCGAGCCGCGGCAGGCCGAAGTGACCGAAGATCAGGGCGTAGGCGAGGACTGCGTTGACGAGCACGCCGATGACGGTGACGACGAGGATGACCCGCGTGGCCGCAAAGGCGGAGAGGAACGAGCGGAGGACCATGATCCCCAGGGTCGGATAGAGCATCCAGAAACCGGCGACCATGTAGGACTCGGCCAGTTCGGTGACCTCGGGGTCCTGTCCCAGCGCGAGGTAGACCGGCTTGATGCTGAGCACGATCGGGATGAGCAGGGTGGCGATGAGGATCGAGACCCAGAATCCCTGCCGCACGATGCGGCGCACGGCCCTGGTGTCGCCGCGGCCGCGGGCCTGGGCGACGAGGGGCGCCACGGCGCCGACGATGCCGATGCCGGTCAGCTGGAAGGGGACGAGGTAGGCGCCCGCGAGCGTGCCGGCGGCAAGGTACTTCGGTCCGAGCCAGCCCATCAGCACCACGTCCGTGGTGAAGAGCAGGTTCTGCGCCAGCTGGGCGATGATGAGCGGCCACGCGAGCGCGAAACTGGCCCCCAGTTCGGCACGCCAGGTTGCCGGAGAAGAATCGGTCGCCACGTTGCCGGCGGCCGGCAACGTTCCGGTGTTGTCCATGTTTCGGTATCCCAATCGCGGCGGAGCCTTTAGCGCAATCGGCTGCTGGCCTCAAGACAGCGGGAACCAATTGGCGGCGTGGGCATTCTGGGCTGAGGGCTCAAGGTAACAACACCCTGGAGGGTTACTCATGCGTAAAATCCTGTCCATCGCCGTCGTCCTGGTCGGGGCGCTGCCGCTCGCCGCCTGCTCCACCACCGAAAAGGGTGCGAGCATTGGCGCGACGACGGGCGCCATCATTGGTGGCGTCACGACCGGTACGGTTGGTGGTGCGCTCGTCGGCGCTGCCGCGGGCGGCATCACCGGCGCGGTGGCCGGCGAACTGATCGGCCGTTACGACCGCGATCCCACCCAGTGCGTGTGGGAAGACCGGAACGGCCGTCGCTATCTGGCCCCGTGCTCACCGCGCGGTTAAGCGGCAACGGATAGAAAAATGGCCCGGCGATCGCCGGGCCATTTTGCTGTTCAGGGTTTCAGGCCGGCGGGGACGGGCGGGGCCGCATAGTTCACCACGATCTCGACGCGGCCGTTGCCGGCGAGATAGGGGTCGTCGGTAAAGAGCGGTTCGGCGGTCGCCTGGCCGACGACGGAATGGATGCGGTCGTCCGCGAGACCGAACTCGCCCAGGATGGAACGAACCGCGTTGGCACGGTCCGACGAGAGCTCCCAGGCGCCGTAGCGCGGGTTGGGATAGTTCGCGCCGGCCGCAGTGTGGCCCGAGATGGTGACCTGGCTCGACAGGCGCTGCAGGATGGGGGCGAGCGCGGCGATGGCCTTGCGGGTGGTCTCGTAGGGGTACTTCGAGCCCTCCGGGAACATCGGGCGGCCTTCCTGGTCGATGATGCGGATGTCGAGGCCCTCTTGCGTCTCTTCCACCAGCAGGCTGTCAGCAAGCGTCGTGAGGTCGGGGTTTGCCTGCCAGGCCTGCCGGATGCTGGCGGCGGCGGCGTGGAAATCCTTGTTCAGCCGCGAATCCATGTCGACGGCCGAGGCGAGGATCGAGGCCTGCTCATTGCCGCCCAACTCGTCCGTGCCGCCCTTGGCCTCGGTCTTGGGGCCGGCTTCGCTGCTTTCGGGAGCGGTCAGGGCGTCGCGGCTCGACTCCTGGCGGATCTTGGAGCCCTGCTCGGCCATGGCCTGGCCGCCCATCACGCCGCCGGCGCCGCTGGTGCTCTCGCTCACGTTGGGCGGGGCGAAGTAGTCGGCGAGGCCCTTCTTCTGCTCGGGGGTGGTCATGCTGATCAGCCAGAGCAGCAGGAAGAAGGCCATCATCGCCGTCACGAAGTCGGCATAGGCAATCTTCCAGGCGCCGCCGTGGTGGGCGTGGGCGGCCCTGCGCACCTTCTTGATGATGATCGGCTGGAGGTTCCCGTTGGCCATCTGGATGGCCTCAGGTCAGGGCGGGCAGGTTGGCGGTCGCTTCGTCGATCTCGGCAAAGCTCGGGCGCACTTCGCTCATCAGGGCCTTGCGGGCGAACTCGATGGCGATGGCGGGGGGGTAACCCGACATGTGGGCGAGCAGGCCGACCTTCATCGACAGGAAGTATTTGGACTCGGCCTCGAAGATGTTCCTGAGCGACTGGGCCATGGGGCCGAAGAAGCCGTAGGCGACGAAGACGCCGAGGAAGGTGCCGACGAGGGCGCCGCCGATCATGTGGCCGAGCACTTCGGGCGGCTCGCTGATGGCGCCCATGGTCTTGATGACGCCGAGCACGGCGGCGACGATGCCGAGCGCCGGGGTGCCGTCGGCGAGCGCCTGGATGGCGCCGACGAGGCGCTCGTTTTCCTGGTGGTGGGTCTCGAGTTCCTCGTCCATGAGCGATTCCATCTCGTGGACGACATTGGTGCCGAGCGTCACCATGCGCAGGTAGTCGCACATGAAGGTGACGGCGTGGTGGTTCTGCATGAAGATGGGGAAGCGCTCGAAGATCGGCGACTGCTCGGGATTCTCGATGTGCTGCTCGAGGGCGAGCACGCCCTTGGCCTGCACCAGCTTGAACAGCGTGTACTGCAGGCCCAGCAGTTCGACATAGGCTTCCTTGGTGTAGCGCGGGCCGCGGAAGAGGATGCCGAAGATGGACCCCGTCTGCTTGAGCACCGGACCGGTGTTGCCGATGATGTAGGCGCCGAACGCGGCGCCCAGGATGATCAGCGCCTCGAACGGCTGCATCAGCACTTCGAGGTGTCCGCCCATCATGACGTAACCGCCGAGGACGCTGGCGAAAATGACAACAATGCCGATTATTACGCGCATGCGGCGCCAAGCCCCGAACTAGTACCGGGTCCAAAGTGCCGAGCCATCTGTAACCTGGCCCGGACCGGGGAGCCCCCAAACTCATGCTCGCTTCTGCGAGACACCATCAACATCGCTCCGGACGCTGCTGCCCAAACGGCAGGTGGCGGGTGGAGATACGCGCTGGCGGCAATGTCCTACGCGCCCGGTTAAGGTTCGGCTAATCCCCGGATTGCAAGGGGTTACAACGGTTTAGGAGTGTCAGGCGACCGGGGCGAGCTGGCGCGACAGACGGTCGACGGTGACATGCCAGCCGGTTTCCATGCCCGTGCCCATCCACCACTCCACCGTTTGCTCCAGGTACTGGTCGGGGAAATGGACCCGGAAATCCATGAAGGTGCGGCGCCCGAGCGGCGCGAGCCTGAAGGTGACGAGCGGGTTCGCCTCGGGGGAAGCGGGGTCGAGGGCGGGCCAGCCCCCGACTGCGCCCCAGTAAAAGCTCAGCCGGCGGGCCGGCTGGATCTCGCGATAGACGCCGCCCGTGTAGTATTTCCGCTCCGGGCTCTCGATCATCTGCTGGCGCCACTGGCCACCGACGCGGAGGTCGACGAGGGGCGGCTGCTCCGGCTCGTAGCCGGGATTGAAGAACCAGCCCAAGAGCTCCGGTCGCGTCCAGCAGTCGAAGACGACGTCGGGCGGGGCATTGAAGGTCCGTTCCAGCGAGATGCCGCGATCGAGCGCATAGGTGGCGGTCATTGGTCGTCTCCTTCGGGGCGTCCGGCCATGATGGCGCGGATCTGCTCGTCGAGGCGGTCGAAGCGCTCGGCGAAGAAGCTGCGGTACTGGCCGATCCAGGCGTCGGCGGCCGCAAGCCGCGCCGGCTCCAGCCGGCAGGGGCGGAACTGTCCGGAGCGCGACTTGCTCACGAGGCCGGCTTCCTCGAGCACCTTTAGGTGGCGCGACACGGTGGGCAGCGAGATGTCGAAGGGCGCGGCCAGTTCTCCCACGGTCGCCGGGCCCTGCGACAGCCGGGCGAGCATGGCCCGGCGGGTCGGATCGGCAAGTGCGGAGAACGTGGCGGTCAGGGTATCGGACATGAATATTTGCCTGATTGCGTAAGTATGCAAATACGATGAATCCCGGCGATCGTCAAGCTTCCGTCCCGGTCACACCATAGTGCAGGTGCAGAGCTTGCGCGGACGGGCGGCGCCACCTACGTCACTGAATCATAGGCGCTTCGCGCTGGACCCGCCCGGCCTCGACGGCCCATACTCTTCGAAGAGGAGGACAACCATGCCCTTGGATCCGATGCTTCCTTCCATCGTCACGCTGCGGGCGATGGTCCCCGACGATGCCTTCACCGCCGCGACGCTGGGCACCATCCGCGAGGGCAGCGGCGTGGTCATCCGCGAGAGCGGCCTCGTGCTGACCATCGGCTACCTGATCACGGAGGCGGAAGAGGTCTGGCTGGGCACGCATGACGGCCGGCAGGTGCCGGCGGACGTGGTCGCCTACGACCAGGAGAGCGGCTTCGGGCTGGTTCAGGCGTTGATGCCGCTCGATCTGCCGGCGCTCGAGCTGGGCGATTCGTCGAAGTCCGACCTGGGCGACAGCGTCGTGTTCGCGGACGGCCAGGGCAATTCCGTGCGCGCCACCATCGTCGCCAAGCAGGAGTTCGCCGGCTACTGGGAATACTTGCTGGACGAGGCGATCTTCATCGCGCCGGCGCACCCGTCCTGGGGCGGCGCCGGGCTGCTCGGCGCCGACGGCAAGCTGCTCGGCATCGGTTCGCTGCGCCTGCAGATGTCGCGTAACGGCGACGTTGCCGATATCAACATGGCGGTGCCGATCGACCTGTTGCCGCCGATCCTCGATGACCTGCTGACGCGGGGCAGCGTGGATAAGCCGCCGCGGCCATGGCTGGGCGTCTATTCGGCCGAGAGCGACGGCGAGGTGGTGGTGATGAGCGTCTCGCATGACGGCCCGGCGGACCGGGCCGGGCTGCGCCGCGGCGACGTGATCTCGGACGTGCGCGACGGCGCCGTCGAGGGGCTCGCCGATTTCTACCGCAAGCTCTGGCAGATCGGTCCGGCCGGGGCCGAGGTGCCGATGCGCATCGTGCGCAACGGGCGCGAGAACTGGGTGCGGGTGAAATCGGCCGACCGCAACGAGTATCTCAAGAAACCGCTCCTGCAATGAGGGCGGAGGGCGGCTTCCGCCCTTCGTCTGCTTGACGCGGCGGCTCTGCCGCAGGCACCGTTTCGGTGCGCGGCAGAACAGGCAGGCGCCGTGCGGGAGGGACCGACAGCCATGACTACCGAACACGCCGCGTCAGCGCGCGTCATTGCGCTCTTGCGCACCCAGTTCACGTTCCAGATCTCGGTGGATGTCGACAACATCCCGCAGGGGCTCGTGGTGGCGCAGGCGGCGCTGGATGCCGGGATCACGCTGGTCGAGATCGGCACGCCGCTCTGCAAGTACGAGGGCGTACGCAATGTCGTGCCGCTGTTCCGGCAGCGTTTCCCCGGGGCGCTGCTGCTGGCGGACATGAAGACCATGGACGGCGGCGCGTTCGAGGCCGCGACAGTCTACGAGGGCGGCGGCAACATCATCGACTTCCTCGCCGCGGCCGGGGTGCCGAGCGCCAGGGCGGTCTGCGCCGTACGCGACGAGTACAGGGCGCGCGACCCGGAACTGCCGCGGCTCGCCTTTGCCGATATCCTGCTGCCGCTGCAGGGGCCGGCTGCGGTCGCGGTCGAGGTGGCCGAGCGCATGGTCGAGGCCGGGGTGGACGGCGTGGGCCTGCACCTGCAGCTCGACGCGCGCCGGGCCGATCCGGGGCTCTGGGCCTCGAGCTATCTGGCAGACACGGCGCAGGCGGTGTTCGAGCGGGTGGGCGAGGTCGCCTCGGTGCAGGTCGTAGGCGGGCTCTCGATCGAGCAGGCGGAGGGGCTGGCGAGGGCCGGGCTGCGCGCCTTCGTCATCAGCGGCAACATGGGCGTGGCGGATTCCGGCTCGCGCTACGGCCTGCCGCCCGGCGAGATCACCGCACTCGTCCGCGATTTCATCGCGCGGGTCTCGGCGGCCTGAAACCCGGCCGGCGCGATTGCCGTATCTGAGGCGGGAGAGACAACCACACCATGACCCGCATCAACTGCATTCCGCCCGCCGAACTGACGGTGAAGCACCTTGTCGCCGAATACCGCGAGCTGCCGCGCGTCTTCGGCCTCGTTCGCCTGGCGATCGCGCGCGGCGAACTGCCGGACGATCCGCGCAACCCGCCGGCCTATACATTGGGGCGGGGGCATATCCGTTTCTTCTACTGCCGGCTGGGCTATCTCGCGAAGCGGCAGCGGGCGCTGGTCGAGGAGATGCAGCGGCGCGGCTACCAGCCGGCCTTCACCGAGACCGAGCATCTGGTGGCCGGGCTGCCGCCCGAGTGGTGCGGCGACTGGGAGCCGACGCCGGAGGCCATCACGCTCAATCGCGTGCGCATTGCCGAGCGTGGCGGCGGTCCCCGTGCGGACGGGGACGAGCCCGTGCGTCAGGGCCGGACGATGCTGCCGTCGCGGCGGCGATCCTCGGCCATGTAGTACGATTTCCTTGCCTTTTCCGGGTCGAGCAGGGCCCTCGCCTTGTCGACGTCGATGTCGATGCCGAGCCCCGGCTGGTCGTTGGCGTAGAGGTAGCCGGCTTCGAGCAGGGCATGGCCGGGGAACAGCTCGTACTCCTCGGGCAGGAAGTGGTTCTCCTCCTGGATGCCGAAGGCGGTGGAGGCGAGGTCGACGTGCATGGCGGCCATCTGGTTGACCGGATCGTTGTCGCCGCCTTCCTGCCAGGCGGTCTGCACCCCGAACCATTCGCACAGCGTCGCGATCTTGCGCGCATTGGTGATGCCGCCGCCCTTGGACACGCGGACACGGACGAAATCGATGAGCCGCTCGGTGATCAGCGGCACGTATTCATGCGGGTTGATGAAGAGCTCGCCCATCGCCTGCGGCGTGGCGCATTGCTGGCGAACGAGCCGGTACCACTGCACCTGCTCGGGCGAGAGCAGGTCCTCGAGGAAGAACAGTCGGTAGGGTTCGAGGAGCTTGGCCAGCTGCACGGCATTGTGCGGTGCGAGGTGCTCGTGCACGTCGTGGGTGAACTTCGGGCCCCAGCCGAGCCGGTCGCGCAGGTGGGCGAACATTTCGGGGATGGCCTTGAGGTAGGCGTCGTCGTCGAAGGCCTTGTCCTGCGGCCAGTGGTCCTTCGGCCCGCGCGCATTGGCGCGGTCGATGAAGCCGCCGCCGCCGTAGTTGCCGAGCTGGCAGCGGATGACGGTGTAACCTTCCTCCCAGTAGCGGCGGACGTCGTCCTCGAGTTCGGAGAGGGTGTCGCCCTGGGCGTGGGCATAGGCGGCGACGGCGCTGCGGGTCTTGCCGCCGAGCAACTGGTAGACCGGCATGCCGGCTTCCTTGCCCTTGATGTCCCACAGCGCCATGTCGATGCCGGACTGCACGGTGTTCATCACCGCATCGTTGCGCCAGTAGGCCGAGGTGTGGATGGACTGCCAGATATCCTCGATGCGGCTGGCGTCGCGGCCGATGATCAGCGGGGCCACGGTCTCGATGGCCGCCTCGATGACGCGGGCCCGGTAGTGGTCCGAGGCCGAGCCGATGCCGTAGAGGCCGGGCTGGTCGGTGTGCACCTTGACGAACAGCCAGGTGCCATTGGCGCGCGTGCGGATCGTCTCGATCCCGGTGATCTTCGTCACTTCTTCCCCCTCGGTTCAGTCGTTCCGGCGACGGGGGCTCCCGCTCTCGCGGAATTCCCCCGCCGCCGCAGTTCCTATTCCGCCAGCAGGCGCTGCGACTGGGGACGCCAGCCGATGAGGCGTTCGGCCTTCGACAGGTCGTGCTCGACGCCGATCTCGTCGCCGACGATGTATATCGCCTCGTAGCGCGGCTCCGGGCCCAGGGCGGCGATGGCGCCGAGATAGGCGTTGGCCATGTCCTCCTCGTCGAGCGGATGGACGAAGCTGCCGTCGCCGGCGCGCTGCGGGTTGCGGCGCTGGGCGAGGAAGTCGGCGCGGTTGCGCGGGCCGCTGATGCGCAGCCCGAGGATATCCATGCCGAACCAGCGGGCGAAATAGGCGCAGATCTGCTCGCCGAGGCCCTTGGTCATGCCGTAGACGGACGGGGAGTCGAGCGGCACCGTTTCCTCGGCGGGGTAGTAGTCACGGCCGCGGTAATGGACGCTCATCGAGGTGGTGTAGACGCCACGTTTCACCCCGGCTTCCTGCGCCAGGTAGAGGAAGAGGTGCAGCGCCTTGGTGTTGAGGTCGTAGTTGTTGACAATGGTCTCGATGTCCTGCTGCGTGGACATGCCGCCCTGGCCGTTGCGCATGGCGAGCCAGACGAAGGCGTCGACGCCCTGGAGGGCCTTGCGGATCGCGTCCGGGTCCATTGCCGAACCCTCCACGAACTCCACGCCGTCGATGCCCGGAGGGGCGAGGTCGAGGACGCGCAGCTCGTGCTGCTTCATCATGTAGGGAATGATCAGCTTGGCGACGTGGCCGGAGCCACCGACGAGCAGAACCTTCATTGTGCCACCACCTTCTCGCCGGTGTCGTACACCCGCATGTCGAGGTCCCTGGCGATCTTGTGGAACAGCGCGCCCACTTCCGGCAGCTCTTCCGACGAGTTGCCTTCGGCGATGATCGGGGCGTCGGGATCGAGCCCGTCGAGGCGCTTGAACAGCGTGGCGAAGTCCATCAGGCCCTTGCCGGGGCAGCCGTCCTGGAGGTGGATGGCGAGGCGGTTCTCGACCCAGATGTCCTTGGCGTGGGCACTGCAGATGTGGTCGCCGAGAACGTCGAAGTGGTGGTTCACGGCGCCGGCGGTGTCGTAGATGGTCTCGAGCGTGATCCAGTTGGCGCTGTCGTAGTCGCAGCGGACCCAAGGGGAATCGACCGCGTCGAGGATGCGCCTGGCGATCTCGGCGGTGCGCGGCGTCACCAGCGAGTGGCATTCGAGGCTGAGGAAGACGCCGGAATCTTCAGCGGCCTTGGCGCACTCCTTGAGGGTTCGAACCAGCTGGCTCTCGGCCCGCGCCGTCCAGTTGTCGGGGTGCGGGAACCACGGGCCCGCCGGGTTCATCGAACCGGGCCCCGTATCGATGCCGCGGGCGCCCATCCAGCCGGCGAGCTGCAGCGCGGCCTGGATGGTGCGAACGGACTGGGCGCGCGCCGTCTCGTCGGGGGTGATCATGTTCTGCCAGTAGCCGGTGCACTGGAAGAAGGAGATGCCTTCGTCGGCGAGCAGCGACTTCACCCGCTCGGCGTCGGCGCGCGGCGTCGTCAGCGGATCGTTGTCGCGGAAGCGGGTGAAGATGCCCGAAAAGCCGGCGTCGCGCACGCGGCGGCACATGGCGGCGTCAAGGTCGTTCATGTTGGCGGGCAGAAAACACCCGCTCATTCCAAATCGCATGTTGTCGTAGTCCTGGGGGAGAAAAGGGAGAAGGCCGGGCAGCCGGATGGCCGCCCGACCGCAGTCAGGCCGCGGTTTCGCGGATGACGCGCCAGCGCTCCTCGCGCGGGGCGGTGGGTCGGAAATCGTAGCGGTCCCTGCCCAGCGCATGCAGGGTGGCGCGCTCGATGAGCGAGAACTCGTCAGGGTTCTCGCGGTTCAGGTTCATCGGCTCCCTGAGCACGACCGGCGGATTGGTCATGAAGCGGACGCGCCCGGAATGGTTGTTGGACGAGGCGTGCAGCATGAAGGGATGCAGGATGATGAAGTCGCCGGTCTCGCCGGTGATCTCCTCGAAGTCGCGGCACTGTTCGATCAGCTTGCCGAAGGCGGCGCCGTCATCGACCCCCTCGGGGTGGGCGGCGAGATAGTCGGCGACCACCTTGATCGAGTCGGGGGCGACGAACGTGCCGCCGCCCTTGTGGACCACGTCGGACCAGTAGACGATCGTCAGCAGGCCCTGTTCGCGGCTGTCGAGGAAGTGACGGAAGAAGCTGCCGTCCTTGTGCCAGCCGCCGGCCTCGACCGAGGGCGGGATCCACGGCTTGTCCGCGCCGCGGCGGAAGTTGACCACGAAGGCATCGGACCACTCGGTGGAATCGATGGTGGTGAAGTGCTGGGACTCGATCTCCATGATGCGCTGATCGATGCGATCGGCCCCGCCGGTCACGTCGCAGAGGGCAGCCCAGCCCCTCGGCGAGATGTCCTGGATGCGGGCCGTGTTGTGCCGATCCATCCAGACGATGTCCTTCGTCCAGGTGGAGCGATCCTCGGGGTCGTAGCCGAGGCGGGCATAGGCCTCGTCGGTCCATTGCCTCGCCAGCGCGGGATCGACGCAGCCCTTGATCCGCACATAGCCCTTTTCGATGAAGTGCTGCGCCTGTTCAGGCGTCAGCACCTGGAATTCCCTCGTCACCAAACACCCTCCTCGTGCCGTGCAATGTCAGACAAGCACGGAAGCGGGCGGCGGGGGACCCTTTCCTTCGTCGAATGCGGGGGGGCAGGCCGCCTAGGAGGCGGCCGGCTGTCCGGCCAGCATCGGTGCGGGTTCCCACGCTGCGGCGCCCAGCCGCAGCAGCCGCAGCAACTCGCCGATGGCGACGATCACGCCGAGCATTTCGAGCGATTCCTCGACCAGCACGGAGGCGGACCATCCGAAGCCGGGCAGGAAACCGTCTTCGCTGGAGACGGCGTTGGCCGCATACATCTCGAGCCCGAGCGCCCCGGCGCAGAACAGCCCGCCCGCGACGACGAAGGTCCAGAGCGAGCGCCGGGGCAGGGTGAGCAGGAACTTGCCGAAGACGAGCGCGACGACGAGCACCAGCGCCATGCCGTAGAGCACCCAGCTCCAGTGCAGCGCGCCGCCGAGCGTCAGCTGTTCCTCGAGGATGTTGCCGATCCTCTCGTGCAGCATGGCCGCTTCATCCAGCGAGAGCAGCAGGAACACCGCCGCAAGGCCGGTCCAGTGCCACGCGGACCCCTTCTGCCGGCGGACCTGCTGGCCCTTGGCGAAGGCGAGGACCGAAGCGACAAGCCACAGGCCCGAACTGAACCACGACCCGATCGAGGCCTCGGAGTTCAGGTCGAAGAAATCCAGCCATGACTGCACCACGAGGGAGCGCGGCTCCAGTATCTGGTGCGCCACGGACCTGTCGAGTACGTGGGCGAGGCCAAGTATTACGACGATTGAAACGAGGATGATCAGCAGGAGGCGGGTATTGATGCTCGTGCTGACGGTGCGAGCGGAGTCGATGCGCCGATTGTCGTCCATTTTCATGTCCCCAAACGCCGCAACGCCGGATTTATGACATGTTTGTGA
>JAEYZJ010000096.1 GCA_023430705.1 Pseudomonadota bacterium
CTGATCGAGGCTGGCATTGGGCTCATCGAGCACGATCACGCACGGGTCGCCATAGACGGCCCGGGCGAGACCGATCAGCTGGCGCTGACCACCGGAGAGGCGCGAGCCGCCATCGCCGATCGGGGTATCGTAACCCTGCGACAGGGCCTGGATGAACTCGTGCGCATGCGACAGCATGGCGGCCCGGATGACCTTGGCGTCGTCCGCCTCCCCCATGCGGGCGATGTTCTCCCGCACGGTGCCGGGGAACAGCTCCACATCCTGCGGGAGGTATCCGATATGCGTTCCCAGCTGCGCCGCATCCCAGTGGAAGAGCTCCGAGCCGTCGAGCCGAACCTCACCGGACGTGGGGATCGCAACCCCCGTCAAGACCCGGCACAGGGTGCTCTTGCCGCCGGCGGAGGGGCCGATCACTGCCACCGCTTCGCCCGGCATCACCCTCATCGTGACATTGTCGAGAATGGGCGCACGGCTCCCCGGCGGGGCGTAGCTGACACGGTTGAGGGCCAGGTTGCCATACGGCTCCGGCAGCCGAATCCGTTCCGGCTCCTGCGGGATCTGCTCGAGCCGGGCCTTCAGCCGGCCATAGGCCGCGCGCGCAGCGACGAAGTTGCGCCAGCTCCCCATCGCCTGCTCGACCGGTGCGAGCGCCCGCCCCAGCAGGATCGAGGAGGCGATCATGGCGCCACCCGACGCCTGCCCTGAAAGCAGCAGGTACGCACCCGTCCCCAGGATCGCCGATTGGACGAAGAAGCGCAGGAACTTGGACAACCCGACGACCAGCGCGCCGCGCTCGGCCGCGGTCCGCGTCGCGTCGAGCGCCTGCTGGTTGCCGGAGCTCCACCGTTCGGTGAGCGCGGGCAGCATGCCCATGGAGCGGACGACCTCGGCATTGCGGATTGCGGTGTCGGCATGCATCTGCGTCACGATGCCGGCAGTGGTTGCCGACAGGGTCAGGTTGCGCGTCAGCAGCTCGTTGAGAAGGCTCAGGCCGAGCAACAGCACGGTCGCCCCGACCGCCAGCATGCCGAGCAGCGGATGCAGCAGCCAGATCAGCAGCAGGAAGATCGGCGACCACGGCGCGTCGAGGAACATGGTCAGCCCCTGCGAGGCGACAAAGGTCTGCACCTGGGACAGATCGCGCAGCGACTGCCCGCCGGAGGTATCCCCCAGGAGCTTGGCCCGCACGCTGGTGGCGAGCAGCATCGGCCCGAGGCGCGCATTCAGCCAGCCTCCCATACGCACCATGAGATTGGCCCGAACAGTATCGAGCAGCCCCAGGCACAGCAGCGCGGTCCCCACCAGCAGGGTGAGCATGACCAGCGTCTCGACGCGCCCACTCACCAGCACGCGGTCGTAGACCTGCAGCATATAGAGCGGCGATGCCAGCAGGAGCATGTTGATGGCGAAGCTGAAGATTGCCAGCACCACCACGCCGCCCCTGAGGTCGGCGAAGGCCTTGTCGAGTTCCCCCGAGCGGCGGCGTTTGACGTTCTTGTCGACGACCGGCATCGCGACCCCCAATGCTATACCCAGTGGCTCAGCTCTCAAGCGATCGTGTCGAACAGCGGATCCACGAACACGTCGTTGGCTAACATGGTGGCGTAGTTTGCCTGCGCCACCGCGAGGTTGGTGCCGAGCAGCACGAGGGTGGCCTGGCTGGCACCAACGAACTGGGCGGCATACTGACCGGCGACTCCCGACAGGAAGCTGTTCGTCACGGCGCTCGCAAACTGCAGGTCCTCGCCGCTCTGGTAGTCCTGGATGACTGTCGTACCGGCGAGCATGCGGTAGGTGTCGATGCCCGCAATCTGGCCGCCGCCGCCGCTGTCGCCGAAGAAGTTGTGCGTGCCCACACCGTTGGCGATCAGCAGATCGGCCCCGCCGGCGCCGCGCAGGATTTCCGTTCCCGCGCCGGCGGCACCGCTCACCAGCTTGTTCGCGTCCGTGCTGCCCGTGAGGGTGTCGGACGCGTTCGAGCCGATGATGTTCTCGATGGAGTTGACGGTGTCGCCGGCAGCGTCTCCGCCCGACCCCAGGGTGGCCCCGTTCGGAATGGCGGTGAGCGTGAGCGTTACGCCGGCCGACGAGGTGGAATAGTCGATCGTGTCGATCCCGGCGCCGCCGATGATCGTATCGGCTCCGGCCCCGCCGCGGATGATATCGTCGCCGCTGCCGCCATCGAGCCGGTTGACGCCCGAGTTGCCGATCAGGACGTCCGCGAAGGTAGAGCCGATCAGGTTCTCGATATTGCTGATGGAATCTCCGGTAGCGTGACCGCCCGAGGCGATGGCGAGGCCGTTTACCGCATCGTTGAGCTGGATGCTGACGCCTGCCGTCGACGTGGCGTAGTCCGCGGTGTCGTTGCCGTTGCTGCCGTTGATGAGGTCGCCACCGGCGCCGCCACGGAAGAAGTTGTCGCCATCGTTGCCGATAAGCTGGTCGTTGCCGCCCGTACCGATGATGTTCTCGACGTTGCGGATCTGGTCTCCTGCCGCTCCGCCGGCCACGTTGGCGTTGCCCCCGGGCGTATTGCTGAGCGCGATGCCGATATTGGTCGTGGCGGTGCTGTAGTCGACTGTGTCGTTGCCGTCGCCGCCGTCGGCAATATCGATGCCATTGCCGACGACCAGGGTGTCGTCGCCGCCCATGCCGTACAACTGGTCGTTGCCGGCGCCGCCGTCGAGACGGTTGCCGAGCGAGCTTCCGGTGAGGATGTCGTCGTTGACCGTGCCGTTGACGTTCTCGATCCCGTTGAGGGTGTCACCCTCGGCATGGCTGCCGATGCCGATCGTGGTGGCAACCGCATCGAGCACGATGGTTATTCCCCCGACGCCGGCCGCCACGTTGGTGTAGTCGGCGGTATCGTTCCCCGCGCCGCCAATGAGAGTGTCGGCACCAGCGTCCCCGCGCAGGAGGTCGTTGCCGGCCCCGCCGTCGATGACGTTGTCCACCGTGCTGCCGACCAACTGGTCGTTGAAGTTCGACCCGATGATGTTTTCGACCGTGTTGATCAGGTCACCCGCAGCGTCGCCGCCGACGCCGTTCGTCGCGACCGCGGGATTGGCATTGAGGACGATCGACACGGCAGCCGAGGAGGTCGAGTAGTCGATCGTGTCGATGCCATCGCCGCCGACCAGGGTGTCGGCCCCGGCGCCTCCGCGCAGCCGGTCGTTGCCCGCACCGCCCTGCAGAAGGCTCGCGCCTGCGCCGGCCGACAGCACGTCGTCGAAGGCCGAGCCGGTGAGATGCTCGATGCCCTGCAGCACGTCGCCCTGGGCGTCGCCGCCCAGTCCGGTGCCATTGCCGCTGTCGTCGATGGTGACCGTCACGCCTTGGGCCGAGTCCCCGTAGTGCGCAGTATCGGTCCCTAGCCCGCCGATCAGCGTGTCGGCGCCACCCAGCCCGCGCAACTGATCGTTGCCGGCGCCTCCGTCGAGGACGTTCGCCGCGCTGTTGCCGATCAACTGGTCGCCAAGCGCCGACCCGATGACGTTCTCCACGGTGACCAGAAGATCGCCCTGGGCGTCACCGCCGGCTCCGAGAAAGCCGCCTGTGAGACTGTCGGAGAGCCTCACCTGCACAAGGTCCGCGGAGGCCGAATAGTCCACCGTGTCGATGCCATCGCCACCGATCAGCGTGTCGGCTCCGCCGAGACCCACGAGACGATCGTCGCCGCCTTTGCCCTCCAGGCGATTTGCCTGTGAGTTGCCCTGCAGCACATCGTTACCGCCCGATCCGATGAGGTTCTCGATGCTGGAGAGCACGTCGCCTTCAGCATCCCCACCGCTCAGGGTGGCGCTGCCGTCCTCGGCGAGCGCGATGTTCACCTCCCCGCTCGAGGTGGAATACTCTGCGGTGTCGATGCCCAGTCCGCCCGAGATGATGTCGGCGCCCGCGCCGCCCACGAAGGTGTCGGCCAGCTCCCCGCCGGTCAGGGTGTCGGCAAAGGCCGACCCGATGATGCGCTCGATCAGGACCAGCCGGTCGCCCTGCGCGTGGCCGCCGGTACCGGTGCCTTCCGCCTGAGGAACGGCGACCGTGCTGTTGAGCGTGATGGTCACTGCCGCGTCCGACGCCGAATAATCGGCCGTGTCGAAACCGGACTGCCCGATGAGAAGGTCGGCGCCGCCCAGGCCCGTCAGGGTGTTGTCGTGGCTGTCGCCGATGATCTGGTCGTCGAAGCCGGAACCGGTGATGTTCTCAATGTTGGTCAGCACGTCGCCCAGCGCCGCCCCTGCGGTGATGCCGTTGCCCAGGTCGATGCCGATGATGCCGCCCGTGGAATAGTCGGCCGTGTCGATGCCGTCGCCGCCATCCATCTGGTCGGCGCCGTTCCCGCCGATGAGGGTGTCGTCCCCGGCTCCGCCATTCATGATGTCGTTGCCGTCGCCGCCGTCGAGCAGGTCCTTGCCCTCGCCCCCGTCCATGACGTCGACGCCGGCGTTGCCGTAGAGGGTATCGTCGCCCTCATCGCCGTTGATGATGTCGTTGCCGTCTCCCGCAAGCAGCTCGTCGTTGCCGGAGCCGCCGGACATGATGTCCGCACCGATGGACCCGTTGAGCCAGTCGTTGCCGGCGCCACCGGACATGACGTCGTCACCCAGACTGCCCAGGAGTTCGTCGTCGCCCTCCCCGCCTTCCATGACGTCGTTGCCGTCCCCCCCGGACAGCAGGTCGTCGCCGTATCCGCCATGCATCACGTCGTTGCCGAAACCGCCGAGCAGCGTGTCGTTGCCGCCGCCACCGTAGAGGCGGTCGTCGCCGAAACCACCGTCGAGCGTGTCGTTGCCGCCGGTCTGCGCGGAGTCGACACCGTCCGGATGACCATCGCCATCCTCGTCGTCGGGCCTGCCGTCCATATCGACATCGATCATGCCGTCGCCGATCAGCACGTCGTTGCCGTCGAGGCCGCGGAGGTTGTCGTTACCGCCATTGCCGACGAGGAGGTTGTCGAGCCGATTGCCGCTGAGAAGATCGTTGAAGGCCGAGCCCCAGACGTTCTCGATGCTCAGCAGCGTGTCGCCGTTGGCGTCGCCGCCGTTGCCCCGCGAGCTGCGGCTGGGATCGACGGAAAGCGTGATGTTCACCGCGGCGCTCGAGGTCGAGTAGTCCGCCGTGTCGACGCCATCGCCGCCATTGAGCGTGTCCGAACCCGCCCCGCCGCGCAGGATGTCGTTGCCGGCGCCGCCGTTCAGTGTGTCGGTCCCCGCGCCGCCATCCAGAATGTCGTCGCTGCCGGCAGCATTGAGCACGTCGTTGCCCGCGCCACCGTCGAGGTAGTCACCTCCTGTCGACGCTGCCGCAACGGTAATGGAGTCGTTGCCGGCGAGGCCGTTGATGCGGAAGCGGCCATTGGCCGACTGCGAATAGACATCGCCGGCCGTGCTGCTGTCGGTAAGGTTGATCGAGGTATAGACCGGCGCCGCCAGGAGTGCTGCCATCACCGCCATCGGAGAGGAACTCAGCATCATCGACGCGGCGGCCTGGTTCTCCTCGGGCGGCAGCGGCGCCTGCTTTGTTGCCGAGCTGGAAGACGTGCGGGAAACCGTGCGTGCCATTTCGTATCCTCCGTGAGCCCCCGGTCGCCCCCGGGGGGCGCGGATGGGTTAATGCTAGGTCAGCAGCCGAGGCCTCCGACACTGCGCGTTGGTGGACACTTCTTTGGGTGTACGCCGCGCTGCTCCGGAAGGCCCGGGGCCAAACGACAAGAGGGCCCCGGCCAAGCCGGGACCCTCTGCGCCGACCGTGCTCTGCGGGGGGCCGCAGCCAGCCGGCGGCCTCGATCAAGCGACCGCGGAGTAGCCCGTCGCAGTGATGCTGGCCCAATCGTCGTTGGTCACGACCACGAGGTTCAGCTCGACAGCGGAGTCATCGCCGAACGCCTGGACGTCGATGGCGAAGCTTGCTTCGTTGCCCTCGATGTCCACGCAGATGTCGATGTTGTGATCGACGTCGAGGTAGCTGCTGACATTGAAGTCGGCGCAGAACTCGACGTTGATGTCCGAGTCGAAATAGTAGGAAGCAGACTCGTGTTCACCACCCCAGCTCATGTTCAATCTCCTCTTGAACGATTTGCGTCTAGACCGGACACAGCGTCCGGGACGGGTGAAAGCTAGGCGCTATTGTCGCTCAAGGGCAGAGTGCATCACGACGTACGATCCCTAGGGCGTAGTTTCGCTTCAGTGTTGCCTGTTCGACGTAGTCGGCTCTCACACATAGTTTCAGGCAACACCCAGCATCCTCCAAAGAGGGTGCAGCACAGGCGGAAGATTAAATTGAAGATGATTTATCCGACAGCGACTTCAACTACGCCGGTGATGACAGAGAAGGAGTCTTCTATGGTCAGCGCATCGAACGCGACTGACGCATAGCTGTCATCCCCGAAGGCGTCGGCGCTGAACGCGAAGACCGCCAGGTTGCCATCGAGATGGAAGCTGCCGTCGTCGACGTCGCAGCCACAGTCGCAGTCGCAGCCCGGATCAGGCGGCGGCGTTTCGGGATCGGAGGGCGGGAGTTGGGGCGCCGGTTGGTCCGTGCCGCAGTCCAGCGGGTCGTTCAGCACGACACCGTCGAAATCCACCGAGGTGGACTGAATCACGATGGTCCCCTCGGAGCCGCTGGCGAGGTAGGTCTCGAGTTCCTGGATCTGGATATAGCTGTCCACGGGCCCAACGATCACGTACCAGACGGATGTGGATGCAAAGGGATCGAAACCCTGGGCAATGGCGGCAGCCATCACGTCGGCCGACAGTGAGATGGATCCGGACGAGCCGTCGTCGGCAACCATCGCGACGACGGTCATCTCGGCATAGGTGTCCGTTCCCATGGCCGAGGCATCGCCTGAAAAGATGATGGCCATGCCGGAACCGCCGGATGTCGAGCCGGTTTCGACCTGCACCAGGTCGGCATAGCTGACAGTCTCGACCGATCCGTCAGAGCCGGTCCCGGTGTTGGTGTAGCCAGTATCGGTGCTGGAGTCGCGGGTCACCGGCATTTGGCGCAAATCCTCTCACCATCCGGATTAGAGGAGCCATGCTACACCCCGACAAAGCCGTGTTCAGGCGTTCATTGATGGATACGCCCTAAGGGGGTTTCTACGCGCCCGCCGTACTCATAAGGCAGTCAGGGTGATGACAGCGCGGGGTCTCACCCCAAATCGCTAAGGTAGTCGCCGATGCCGAACGCCGACTGATCGAGAGGTGTACCAGGCTGGTGGCTGAACATGTCGTCCAGCAGGTTGGCCGCCAGATCGTCGGAGAACGCGCCATGGCGCGGAAGCCAGGCGTACTCCCGATTGAGGACAAAGAAATTGTCGAACCGCAGTTCGGAGCGCCCGTCTTCCGTCCTGAAACCCATCACCAGGTCCCTGGAGTCGTTCGCGGCGCGCTGCAGCGTCAGCACCGAGCCATTGAGTTGCCGCAAGGCGTAGGCGTCGTCCGCATCCACACCGGACCAGGACAACCGGTCACCCTGTGCCAGCGAGAAATCCGAGATAACGTCGGAGCCGAACTTCCCCGCAATGACGTAGAGATCCGCTCCGGCATCGCCCCAGTAGCAATCCTTGCCGTCGTCACGCTCGGCCCCCAGCCTGAAGACGTCGTTGCCCGCCCCACCATGCACCGTGTCGTTGCCGCGCCCGGCGTCGATCAGGTCGTCCCCATCTCCGCCGGATATCCTGTCACGTCCCTCGCCGCCCATGATCAGATCGTTGCCGCCGCCGCCCTCGAGCTGATCGTCACCGCGGCCGCCGAAGAGCCAGTCGTCGCCGGCGCCGGCGCGGATGCTGTCGTCTCCATTCCCGCCCAGGACCACGTCGTCCCCCGCACCGGACTCGATCCGGTCGCGGCCGGCCTCGCCGAATATCCAGTCATCGCCGCCACCGGTCGTGATGCGATCGTGACCTCGGCCAGCCTGCACGAGCGCGTCGGCGTCATCGGTCCGGATCGTGTTGTCGCGGCTTGTGCCGAGATAACGCTGATAGGTGACACTGCCATCGATGGCCGCCGTAGCCGAGAGGACCGTGCTCGAGAGTTGGTCCTCGATAGCGAGGGCGTCGACCAGGAGCTCGACATAGCCGTTGTCGCCCTGTGCCTCGATCGATGCGCTGAAGTCGGCAAGGTTGCCTGAAATTGCCGGTGGGCTGGCCTGGCCGAAGGTCTCCTCTCCGGTCTGGATAGAGAAGTCCAGCCACTTGCAATCGACCGCGAAGAAGCTGGTGCCGACGGTCGAGACGGCGCTCGTTCCGTCCTCGGCCATCCCTTCTGTGCAGTGGGTCCTGATATCGGCGTAGTCGGCCCCGGCGATATCGAGCTGGCTGTACGTGGATGCGTAGGCACCGCCCGCCTCGGACAGTGAGCCTGCCACGGCAAAAGACATTCCCGTGGCGTAGGTGAGCATTCCCCTGTCGACCACCGTCACCCTGGCCTCGACCCCGGAATAGGTGTGCTCACCTACCGCATCGGCACCCGTCGCCAGGTTGACGGCCATCCCGCTCCGGAAGGATACGGTGGAGACCTGCACGCCCCAGGGCTCGGAACCGCCGCTGCATCCACGTTGCCTGCCCATCGCCTTGCCCCCATCGTTTGGGGCATGAAACCTTGCCGAGGGGGATGGGTCGAGGGGCGCGTTAAGCCATAAGTCTTATAGGCGAGAGGGGCACACGCGGGGTGTAAGCCCAAAGGCGAAGGGCTAGGCCGGTATCACCCGGCCAGGTCCAGATAGTCGTCAACCGGAGCCGCAGCCTCGGGCTTTGCGGCCTCTGCACTCGCTCCGGCCGAGGTGGATGCAGCCGCAAGGAGCGCCGCCTGGGTCCGGTTCGAGGCCCCCATCTTGCGCATGATCTGCCTCACATGCACCTTGACCGTCGATTCCTGCATGTCGAGGTCGCGCGCGATCACCTTGTTCGACTTGCCCAGCCGCAGCCGATCGAGCACCTCGTGCTGGCGCGGCGTCAGCCGGTCTCCATCGCCGTGCGCACCCGAGTCGAACCGCCCGCTCTCGCGCGCCATCGATACCGACTGCAACAGCGCCTCGCGCGGGAAGTAGGTACCTCCGCCGATGACGAAGGTGAAGGCCTGCAGCGCGATCTGCGGGTCGATGCTCGTGGACATGAACGCCTGGTGTCCCAGTCGCGCCGCGCGGATCGCCTCCTCCGGCTCCGCACGGTCCGAGAGCACCACGCATGGAACCCCCGGCAATCGGGTTCGAATGACCGAGATCCAGTGCATCGGTTCGGCTGAATGCAGCGGCGCCCCCCCTACACTCAGGATGACAAATTTTGGCTCGATTCGGGCAAGAAGTTCGGTCGTTACTTCGCCCGGCGGCACGGGAATGCAGACAAGCATCTGGGCAGTTGCCCAGCTGTCCAGCAGAGCAACGAGGCCCGCTCTACGCAGTTCCATGACGTCGACAATCAGCACAGCCTGCACGCGAGTTGCTTCCATCAGAGGTCCCCATACGGATGGTTTAGAGCGACGCGAAACAATACGAGTATAGCAATGACCGTTTGGAAATAACCGATGGTATTCAGCACAGGTTAGTGATGAACATGTGCAAAGGGATAATAGAACATTCGGAGCATAATCACGTCAGAAATGTGGGCTTAGAGCCTTTCGGCATAGGCAGGTGTATGCCGTTGGTTATAGGCCGACGTGATGATGCAGGCCCTACCGCTCCTCTTCCTTGTCGAGATGCTGGCTGAGCATTGCCGCCACGCTGGCACGGTTGTGTACGCTGAGGGCACGGAACACGGCATTGACGTGAGCCTTCACGGTCCCCTCGGCCAGGTTGAGGCTGCGGCCGATTTCCTTGTTGGTCAGGCCGTCCCGGATGAGCTGTATGACCTCCTGCTGCCGGGCCGTCAGCACCACCTCATGCCGCTCCCCGCCCTTGCCGTTGTGCAAGGCGGTCAGGTGGGCAACCGACTGCGGCGAGAGCTCGTCATTCACATCGGACAAGGTCGGAGGTACGTAGATCTGCCCGCTCATGATGCCGGTCAGCGCCTGCACCATGGCGTCGGTGGAAAGGGTTCGCGGCAGGAAACCGTGGATGCCAAGCGAGAGGGCCCGCAGGATCGCCTCACGTCCGCTGTCGCCGGCCAGCGCCGCGAGCCGCAGATTTGGATAAGCCACTCTCAGACTCGCCATGCTGGCAAGGCCGTCCATATCGGGCATCGAGAGGTCGATGATGGCCAGCGAGATGGCCTGGTCGCTCGAGAGAATCCGGGTGGCGGTTTCGAAACGCGTCACGGCGGCCACCTCGGTGAAGTTCAGGCGGCGCTGAAGAATATCCTGCATGGCGCCACAAAATATCTCCTGGCTGTCCGCAACCAGGGCACACATCGACCGCAACATCATATGTCTCCCTCGGGCGATCAACTACGCTCAATCTTGTGGCCACAGTTGGGCAAACCATGGGCAGGACAAGTATATCGAAGGTCTATTGCTCGCTTTAGTCAGTCCGGAGAAGTCGTTTGCGCCTAGAGGAGCGAAGTGTATTTTCCAGGCTCCGGACACCCCGGCACCGATGAGTCTTTGCCGCGTCTCGCGGCATTCCCTGCCAAGAAGTGCGGAATTCAAGGGGTCTCCGGCTGTACTTCGCGTGGGTTATGGTGTCGGCGTCCCCCGACACAGATCGCAGGAAGGCAGATTTCGGGCGGAACCGTGGCAGTATTCATCACGGGATCGAGAGGTGTTCGTACAGGTTCGCACCCATCGACCTGTACCCGCCCTGCTACGTCGCGGCCGCTCCTGAGACGAGGGGTCTCCGGCCGGCAGTCGGTGCCTGGCGCCGTTCAACCTTGACCTCGCCTCCCTGCGATGCTGCCGTGGTTCATCCGAGCATTGGGAACTGCTTGATGCCCACCGCCTCCTGCCTCTGCGGCGACGTACGGATCTCCACCGCCGCCGCGCCCTATAGGGTCGGACTCTGTCACTGCCTCGATTGTCGCAAGCATTCAGGGGCGCTGTTCAGCGCCTTCGCGATCTTTCCTGCCGAGGCGGTGCGCATCGATGGGGAGACGCGCGAGTTCGGCGGACGTCGGTTCTGTCCACGCTGCGGTTCGACGCTCTGCTCGACGTCCGGGGACGAAGTGGAGGTCCATCTGGGGGCGTTCGATGCGCCCGACCAGTTTGCTCCAACATACGAGCTATGGACCGTGCGGCGGGAGGCCTGGCTGCCGGCCTTCCCGCTGCGGCAC
>JAEYZJ010000128.1 GCA_023430705.1 Pseudomonadota bacterium
CTGTCCGGCAAGGGTCCCCTGCCTCTGGCCCGCTCCGCCATCGCCGAACGCCTTGCCGCGGCGGCCGGCCTGCTCCGCGGCGACCGCGGCGAACGGCGGAAGGCCGCCCAGCTGCTGGCCGAAGACCCCAGCAAGATGAACCTCTCGATGCGTCTCGGCACCCTGCTCGGGTACGGCTCGAGCCGCGAAGCCGACCGCGTCTCGGCCGGTCTCGCGCAGGCCCAGGGCATCCTCGCGGGCACCCTCGCTGCGACCCCGGACCGGGCCCTCGCCTCGGGTTTCCAGCGCCTCGCCGGGGCCATCGAGAAAGAGCAGAAGCTGCCCGGCGGCTGGGTTCCCCCCAGCAGCGGCTTCAACGAGCCGCTGGCCCGGGCCGGCGCCAGCCTCGCCGGCACGCTGAGTGGCCGATCGGCCGCGACGCATGGGGGGATGGAGCTGACGCCCGCCAGCTCCGACATGTTCAGCAACCCCGAATACCTGCACTTCGCCATCAAGACGCTGCTGGCCGTGTTCATCACCTACGGCATCTACACCGTGCGGGACTGGTTCGAGATCCACACGGCGATGATCACCTGCTTCTACGTGGCGCTCGGAACAACCGGCGAGACCCTCCACAAGGCGACGCTGCGCATCATCGGTTGCCTGCTCGGTGCGGTGCTTGGCGTCGGTTCCATCCTGTTCCTGATGCCGCACATGACCGACATCGGCCACCTGATGCTGCTGGTCGGCGTCTGCACCTTCGTCGCCGCCTGGGTGGCGAACGGCTCCTCGCTGATCGAGTACGCCGGCTGGCAGATGGCGCTGGCCTTCTTCCTCTGCGTCCTCCACGGCTTCGGGCCCTCGCTCGATGTCGCGGTGGCCACCGACCGCATCCTCGGGATCCTGATCGGCAACGTGGTCGTGGCCCTCGTCTTCCTCACCCTGTGGCCGACCAGCGTCTCGGCCAGCATGGGCAGGCACCTGTCGAATGGCGCAAAGAGGCTGGCGGCCGCGCTACGCTCACCCTCCCAGGGGGTGGTCGAGGCGGCGACCGAGATCGGCGAGGCTCAACGGCTTGCGCGGCTTTCCGTCTTCGAGCCGAACTGGCTGCGCACGCGCTCCCCGGTCCTGCCTGAATTCGCCGCCCTGATGCAGGGCAGCGACATCGCTCTGCCCGAGATCGCACGGCTGAAACTGCTGCGCGAGCGGCCGCGCTTCCTGTGGGGCGCGCCTCGTAGTGTCAAAGCAGCAACTGCGGCCCAAGAAGCAAACCTGGCCGGGTTTCTGAACATTGCTGCAGCTGTTATGGTTCAACCAACAAGTGATGACCGGACCAGACTTAACCGGTCACTTCAGCAGGCCGAGGCTTCACTTGGGCGTCTGGAACGCCTGAGTTCAACGAAATCACGGGAGGCGTGGCGGCGCGACCTCCTCGACTTGATCGACGTCTACCGCACATTGGTGCGGGCATTTTCTCGCACCCTAGAGGCCCTGTGATGTTCGTCCGTCGGATGCTGCGATTAGGCGTATTGGCTCTTGCAGGCCTGGGCCTGATGGCATGCACCGGATCGTTCCAGAACCTCGCCCCCGCGAGCCCGAACACCCCCTACCTGGGCGTGCCCGGGATGGCCGCCATCAACACCCGGTCCAACAACTACGCCGTGGCGCCCGACATCAGCATGCCCATCGCCATCGCCAAGCCCAAGCTCAGCAGCTCGCATAGCTATACGCTGCCCGAGTTGATCAACATCGCCCAACTCAGCAGCCCGGCGACCCGGGCCGCCTGGGAACGCGCCCGCGAGGCCGCCGCAGCCGCCGGCCTCGCCGAGGCCGCCTACCTGCCGATCCTCACGGCCGACGTGCTGGCCGGTTTCGCGGTGGCCTCCAGTACCGCCGGCGGCATCGAGGTCGGCGACATCGACGTGCGCAGCGGTACGATAACAACGACCGGCGGGCAGGCCATTCCCTCGCTCGCGATCCAGTGGCTGCTGTTCGATTTCGGGGTCAGGGACGCCGCGCTCGCCTCGGCACAGGAGCTGTCCTTTGCCGCCAATGTAGGCTTCAACGGCACCCACCAGAAGCTGATCTTCGACGTGGCGAATGCCTATTACCAGAACGCCGCGAGCCAGGCGCAGACCCGCATTGATCGAGAGTCGCTCGACAACGCCCGCCTGGTCCTCACCGCGGCCGAAGCACGCCGCAAGCAGGGGATCGGCACTGTCATGGAGGTGACCGCTGCCGAGCAGCAGGTCGCGCAGGCCGAGTTCGACCTCACCCAGGCGAACGGCCAGGAGCGCAACACCTACGCCGCGCTGCTCGGGGCGATGGGCCTCTCCCCGACCCTCACCATCAAGGTGCAGAGCCTCGCCGGCAAGCGCCTGCCCAAGGGCGTGCCCCGCGATCTCGACAGGCTCATCGTCGCCTCGCTCAAGCGCCGGGCCGACGTCCAGGCGGCCTTTGCCGAGCTGAAGGCGAGCGAACAGGGCATCCTTGCCGCCGAGGCCGAGTTCCTTCCCAAGGTTGCGCTCAGCGCATCGGCCAACGCGCTGCTCGGCAGCTACTCGGTCTACGATTCCCGCTTCGGGGCCGAGGAGCGGCTCAATGTCGCCCAGCCCAACGCCACCCTGCTGCTCGGACTGACCGTGCCGATATTCGATGGCGGCCTGCGCGATTCCCGATTGTCGTCGGCGCGGGCCAACGCCGCCGCGTCCGCCTACGACTTCTCCCGGCTGCAGACGACCGCCGCCCAGGAGATCGTTGTGGCCTACGACGTGCTGCGCACCAGCCTCAGCGGCTACACCGCCGCCACCGCGCTGGTTACCGCGGCGCGCACCAACCACGAAGCGGCGCTGGAATATTACCGGACCGGGCTCGGCACGCTGCCCGATGTCAGCGTGGCCCAGACGGGCCTGCTCAAGGCCCAGTATGCCCAGGCCCAGGCCCGCAGCAACGCCTTCTCCGCCGCGGCCACCCTTGCCTTCGCCACGGGGACGCTGACCAGTGCGCACGGCCTCTAGCCGGGCGGAGCCTGCTGCAGGGACATCGCGACCCCCACCACCACCGGCCCCATGAGGGGCAGGAGGACATTCGAGATCGCATAGGTGACGGTATAGCCGATGACCGGGATGGTGCTTTGGGCCTGCGACACCAGCGCCGTGATGGTCGGGGTCGAGCAGTGCTGGCCAGCAATCGCGCCGAGCAGGAGCGGCGCCTCGATCTTCATCAGCTTCCAGCCCACGAACAACGAGACCAGCGCCGGGACAACCGAGACGATCACGCCCAGAAGAGGCAGGTCGAGCCCGTAGCGGGCGATAAGGGAGATGGCGTCGGGCCCGGCATTGAGGCCGACGCAGGCGATGAACGCCGATAGCCCGAAATCCTTCATGAACTCGGCGGCGGGCACCGGGATGGTGCCGCGCATGGGAAAGTTCATGTTCAGCCAGCCGAAGATCAGGCCCGAAATCAGCGCACCGCCACCCGTCCCCAGCGTCAGGTCGAGCGCGCCGCTCTTGTAGCTGAGGCTGCCGATGAAAAGGCCGGCCACGATGCCGGCGCCCATGAACAGCAGATCCGTTGTGTTCGTGACCGGCAGCAGGTGGCCGAGTTCCTTGGAGGCGCGGGTCGTTGCCGCCTCCGTCCCGTAGAGCGTGATGACGTCGCCGTGCTGGAGTTTGGTGCCCGACAGCACCGGGATGGAGTGGTTGAGACGCCGGATCTCGGAGATGAACACGCCGCGATGCCGGCTCTTGCTCGCCGCATGCCGCAGCTGCTTGACGCTCAGCCCGGATGCATCCTTTCGCGTGAGCACCACCTGTACCGGGCTCATCGGCACGTTGCTGCTCGCCGGCAGCGGCACCTCGTCGCCGAAGATCGACTGCGCCGCAATGACCGCATTGCGCCGCCCGATGACGAACAGCACGTCGCCGTCCTCAATGGGGGTGTCGGCCTCGGCCTCGATGACCTGCTCGCCACGCTGTATCCGCTCGATCGCGACAACATTGCCGCGGCTGTTCTCGAAATCCCCGACGGTGGAGCCACCCAGCGAACCCGCGAGGAACGCCCGCCCGACGAGCGGCGGGAGCCCGGGCTCGAACTCCTCGTCGTCGGCACCGAGCTTGGCCATCAGCTTGCTCGCCTCCTCCTTCACGTCGATCCTGAGGATCAGGGGGGCGATCTGGGTGACGAAGACGATGATCGAGACGAGGCCGAAGATGTAGGTGACGCTGTAGGCGGTGGCGAGGTTCGCCTCGAGCTGGTTGATCTCGGCCGCTGTCAGCCCGCTGTTCTGCAGTGCGTCGCTGGCCGTTCCGAGCACCGCGGACTCGGTCGCTGCGCCGGCGAACAGACCCGCGCTGGTACCCGGATCGAAATGGAAGAGCACCGTCGCCCCGGCCACGAGCGCGAGAACGGTGACGACCTCGATCACGGAGAAGATGCCGTATCGCCAGCCCGAGCGGATGTTGACGAAGAACTGCGGTCCCGCCGAAAAGCCCAGTGCGAAGATGAACAGGGCAAAGGCCGTGTTCTTGAGGTCCGCGCTCACCGAGATATGCAACTGCCCGATGAGCAGCGCCATGAACAGCGTTCCGCAGGTCGATCCGAGGACGACCGGCCCGACCCGCAGCTTGCCGACCAGGTGCCCGAGGGCCATGGACGCAAAGATCGCGAAGATGGGATTGCGGAACAACTCGATGACGTAGCTCATGGGAAGTCTCCGCCGCGCGCCAGACCGTCGCCGTGAAACATTGCAGGTCCGGGCGGCGGCCATCTTGACTGCCGTCAAGTGCCAGTACTCGCCACCGGCCCGGACAGGCGGCGCGACAGCGAAGTTGACTTTTCTCAAGAGGACCTGCGCGGCACGGAGTACCTTGCCACATCGATGACAGGGCAGGCGGCGCGCGGCCATTTGCATGCAGCGCGAGAGCGCCAGCCATCACGCCCGCACCGCGCAGTAGGTATCCGACATATTCCAGCGGTTGCGCTGACGCGCCGCGAGCGCATTCCGAGGAAGGAAACGAGATGTTGAGATCCAAGACCGCAACCGTGGCCGTGGTCGTCGCTGCGGGCCTGCTTTCAGGCTCGGGCGCCTTGGCCCAGGGCGAGACGACGCCCCCTGCCCCCGCGACCGCTGCGCCAGCCCAGACCGCTCCGCCAGCCCAGACCACAGCGCCGGCCCAGTCCTCGGACCAGTCGAGTCCGGCTCATCAGGCCATCATGTGGGCGCAGGCCCAGCTGGCCGAGATGGATGCCGCGATCGGGGTGATCGAGGCGCATGCCCGCCAGGTCGGCAGCGATCTCCGGGCGAGGGCTGACGATGCCCTCGAGGAACTGCGCGATACCCGCGACGAGCTCAGTGAGGAGATCCGCGAGGCCGTTGCCTCGACCGCCGCCAATACCCAGGCATTCGTGCAGGAGTTCAACAACGAGGTCTCCGAGGACTGGAACGAGTTCGAGTCGGACGTCCAGAGCTACCTCGATCAGGTCGCAGCCGATGTAGATACGAGGCGCGCCGTGTTCGAGGCCCAGTTGGCGGCCCAGCAGCAGGCATTCCAGCAGAGCGTCGACGAGCTGAACCAGTCGGCGCAGAACGCCAGCGCCGATATCAAGGCCTCGATCGAACGGCGGGCCGCCGCGCTCGACGCCAGGATCAAGGAGGACGGCCAGCGCCTCAGCCAGCTCGGCAAGGCGACCGACGCCGCCTGGAACCAGTTGGTGGAAGGCCTGCGCCAGGCGCGCACCGCCTTCCAGCAGACCTATGAGGGCAACTAGCAGCTGCGCACCGTCCGCTTGATGCGGATCAAGGCGACACAGGGCCCGCGCGTGCTTGACTGCTGCTCGAGCAGGCCCATCGGCAGGAAGGAACCGGGAATGACCGGGAAGACAGAGCACCGCGAACTGACCACCCGCAGCGGCCTCAGGATTCATGTCCGGCCGGCAACCCCCGCCGACCAGGCCGATCTCGCCGAGTTCTTCCGGCACGTGACCCCCGACGACCTGCGCTTCCGCTTCCTCGGCAACGTCAAGATCGGCGAGGAGCGGCTGGCCGAGATGACCGATGTCGACCACGAGACGACCGAGAGTTTCATCGCGACCGACGGCAGGGACGGGCCCATCATCGCGCTCGCCATGCTTGCCTGCGACCGGGAACTGACGACCGGCGAGGTCGCCGTTTCCATCAGGGGGGACTACAAGAACCGGGGCATCGGCTGGGAGCTGCTGGGTTTTGTGACCGAAGTGGCCGCCGCCAAGGGCGTCAGGCGCGTCCAGAGCCTAGAGAGCCGCCAGAACCGCGACGCCATCGAACTCGAGCAGGAGAGGGGCTTCAAGGCCCGTTCCTACGAAGGTGACGCCTCGCTGGTCCTGCTCGAGAAGGCCGTGACCACCGCCGCGCATCCGTAGGCTGCGGTCACCGGGCCATCAGCACGGGCACGGTGGAATTGACGAGCACAAACCGCGTCGCGCCGCCCAGCACCAGCTCGCGCAGGCGGGAATGGCCGTACCCTCCCATCACCAGCAGGTCGGCGTCGAGCCGGCTGACCTCGCCGAGTAGCGCCGCACCGATGCCGTCGGGTGCATCGTCGACATCACCGAGAACGACGGGAACTCCGTGGCGGCTGAGGTGCCGGGCGATGTCCGACTTGCGCGACGGCTCCTCCCCCTCGGTGATGCCAACCACCACCGCCTGGCTGGCGAGCTTGAGGATCGGCAGGGCCTCGGCGACGGCACGGGCCGCTTCCCGGCTGCCGTTCCAGGCCACGACGACGGTGCCCAGCTTCGTCGGTGGAGGGGCATTGGGTGGCAGGAAGAGGCAGGCCCGGCCGGACCCGAACAGCACCTCGACTTCGGTGCTCTCGTCGTCCGCGGGGTCGCCATAGGGACGGGTCGCGACAAACAGGTCCGCCGTGCGGGCGCGCAATGCCAGCGTCTTGCCCGCGGTGCCGGAATAAACGTCGACCTGCTGCACGTCGTGAGGCATGACCAGCCGGTCGAACCGCTCCTTCAGCCGCGTCAGCGTCCGGCCCGCCTGGGCCGCCTGCTCTTCGTAAAAGGTGGTCATCGCCGGCATTCCTGCCATGGCGAAGGGGCTCGTGCTGATGAGCTCGGGCAGCCGGTGGACGTAGAACCCGCGCACATGCGCCTCGAAGCGCTCGCTGAGGAACTCGGCATAGGACAGGCGAATCTCGTCCTCGTCGCTGCCGGTCAGATGCACGACTATGTCCTTGATCATCTTGCCTCCGTTCGCGGCTGGTGCCGGCATGGCCGCGTCGCAACGGACCACGGGCCGGCTGTCGCCTCGAAGCTAGGCCCGTTCCGCCGGTCCGCTTTGCCGTTCGTCAAGTTCCGCAGCCTTTGCCATGGATTTGCGGCATGTTTGCCGCGACCGGCGCCGACGGTCGCAAGGCACCGGCCCTCACTCGAGCGTGTGGCGGGAATCGTCGGCCTTCTTGACTTTAATCAGCGATCGCCGGCGCCGGCCAAATAGCGTTGGCACGCCCCATCCAGTCACGGACAGATGCCAAGCGAGGCCCGAATGCCCAGGAACACAGAGATCGCCCCCAAGTCTAACGGAAACACCCAGGCCAGCATCCTGCGCAGCACCATCGAAGACTTCTTCGAGGCCGTCGAGGACACCCTGAACGGCGAGGGCGTTTTCCGGTCCAAGGGGTTCTTCCCGCGCGCCGAGCTGTCGCAGAACGACAGCGGCCTGAAGCTGTCGCTGGAACTGCCCGGGATGACCCAGGACGACGTGAAGGTGACGGTGCAGGACCGCACGGTGACCGTCGAAGGCGAAAAGCGCGAGGAAGTCACCCAGTCCGAAGGCTCGAGCTCTCAGTCCGAGCGGCGCTACGGCTCGTTCTACCGGATGTTCACGGCGCCCTTCCCCATCGATCCCGAATCGCTCTCGGCCAAGTTCGAGCATGGCGTGCTGACGCTCGAGATCCCCAAGCCAGCGAACTTTTCGGGCGAGGCCCGCGAGATTCCGATCAAGCACTAGCCGAGGGCCCAGGGCCGGTAATGCCCTGTCGCAAGCGCGGTGCCGGCGCTCGCGATGCGGCAGTGGCGCGAACTGGACTTGGCCGGCGATGAACGTTATCCAGACCCCGAGGACCGACCCCGGCGAACCAATTGGCGGGGCGTCCAATGCATGTCGGCCACGCCGGAACCCTTCGGCCATGCACGGAGTTCGTCAGCCATGTCCATCCTGCGCCTCACCCGCTTTGCCGCCGTCGCGACGCTTGCCGCCGTGCTCGGAGCCTGTTCGATGGGCGGCGGGGGCCAGGCGCTTTCGCCCGGCCTGACGACCCCGATGGACCGCCCCGGCGCCCAGCTGAACCGCGTCGAGGCGCTGTTCCTGCTCAATGACTACCGCCGCTCGCAGGGCGCCGCCGACCTGCGCGGCGACACCCTGCTGGACAGCACCGCGCAGTCGCTCGCGAGTGACTACGCCAAGACCGGTGCGCAGCCGACGCTGCCTCCCGGCTCGCTGGTGATGCGGCTGAGCGCCGGCTACACCACCTTCGCCGAGGTCTTCTCGGGCTGGCGCAACGTGCCGGCCGACGCCGCCGCCCTCGCGACACCCGCCGCCCAGCGGGCCGGCCTGGGTGTCGCCTACGATCCGAACTCGGCCCACGGCGTCTACTGGGTGCTGGTGCTTGCCAACTGACACCGCAACGCTGGACTGCCGCGGGCTGAAATGCCCGCTGCCGGTCCTCAAGATGGAAAAGCGCCTGTCGCAATTGCCGGCGGGAGCGGCGCTCACCGTGCTCGCCACCGACCCGATGGCCAAGGTGGACATCCCGCTCTATTGCCGCCAGAACGGCCACGCCTGCGAGGCCTCGCAGCAGGGCGAGGTCTTCACCTTCGCGATCACGAGGGCCTGATCAGTCCGCCGCGGCGGTCACGGCAGGGGCCGGTGCCCACTGCGGCCGCGGGCGCGGCAGCGGCACCCCGTCGACCAGCACGCCGAGGTCCCTGGCGGTATAAACCTTGCCCTCGATCTCGTCGGTCAGATAGCTCGGCTGGCCCTTGAGGCCCATCGGGAACGCCGCCTGCCGCTCGGCCACATAGGCCTTGGATTCCTTGCCGCAGATCTGCGAGCGCATGTTGACGGGCGGCGCATCGACATTGCGCACCTGCACGACGTTCCGCCCGGTGCCAGTCAGCACGTTGGCGAAGCCGCGCAGGAACATCTCGGCCGCGAGCTCATTGCGCTCGCGCGCCGACGAGCCGCCCAGCACCACGCCCAGCATCGAGCGCCCGCCTCGCTCCACCGTCGCCACGATGTTGAGGCCGGAGGCGCAGACATACCCGGTCTTCATGCCGCTGGTACCGAGGAAGTGCTGCAGCAGTCCGTTGTTGGACTCGAGCCGGGCCTTGCCCAGCCGCACCGCCTCGGTTTCGAACATGTCCGAATACTGCGGGTAGTCGCGCCGAATGATCAGCGCGAGGATGGCCAGGTCGCGTGCCGTCGTCACCTGCGCCTCGTGATGCAGCCCGTTCGGATTGACGAAATGCGTGGCCGTCATCCCCATGGCGGCGGCCATCTCGTTCATCTCCTCGACGAAGGCCGGCACCGAGCCGGACACCCCCTCGGCGATGGCAACGGCGATGTCGTTGGCCGATTTCACGAGGAGGATGTAGAGCGCGTCGCGCAGGGTGATCGACGAGCCTACCTTGAGCCCCGACTTGGACGGGGCCTGGTTCCAGGCAAGCTGCGACACCTTGATCTTGTCGTCGAGGCTGATCCGTCCCGCCTCGACCGCCCGAAACGCCACATAGGCGGTCATCAGCTTGGTCAGCGAGGCGGGGTGCCAGGGCTGGCCGGCCTCGTCCTCGTAGAGCACTTCATAGGTCTGCGCATCGACCAGCAGCATGGGGATGGCCCATGCCGGCGTCGTGCTGAAACAGGCGATAACAACCATGAGGCTGGCGGCAAGGCGCCGGCGGAACTGGGCGAACAAGGCGCCTCCGGGTGACAGTTTCTCTCAGGGCCGGCTGGTATCTAGCAACGCACCACGCTTCGCTCAACCGCCCAGGGTCCCCGATCAAGGGTTTTTGAGTGGAACGGCCTCTAGGTCAAATCTGGCAGATTTCGGGCGCTAACCCAGCGATGGAACAGCGTCCGCCGCGGCTCCGGCAGGCGGGCGTCGCTGAGTTCGAGCGCCGTGATGCCGTCGACCCGGAAGCTGCGGAAGTCGTGCCGGAGAGTACACCAGGCCGCAAGAGTCTGATGTCCCTCAAAGTAGCCGAGCGCCAGCGGATACACCGTCCGCTCGCTGACCGCGCCGGACTTGTCGCGATAGCCGAGCCAGATCTGCCGCTCCTCCCGCAAGGCCCGCCGCAGCCGGCCGAGGAGGTTGCCCGGATCGATGCTGCGCGGCGGAATGGCGAACAGCCCGATCGAGATCATCTCGTCCCGCATCGGCTTGGGCAGCACTGCCTCGATCTTGCTGGCAGCGTCCCGCGCGGTGAGCGCCATCTCGGTATCGGGCCCGTGGATCAGGCCCCGCAGCCCAAGCACCAGCGCTTCGAGCTCCTCGTCGGTGAACATCAGCGGCGGCAGGAAATGCTCCGCCCGCAGTTGGAACCCAACCCCCGCCTCGCCGTCAATGGCCGCGCCCATCGATTTCAAGGTTTCGATATCGCGATAGAGCGAGCGCAGCGACACGCCCATCTCCTCGGCCAGCACCTGCCCCGCCACCGGCCGGCGGCGGCGGCGCAACGCCTGCATCAGGTTCAAGAGCCGTTCGGAACGTTTCGCCATGGCCCTAGGCTGCTGACAAAATCGCGCGGGTCAAGGAGCTAGCCTCGCGGCGTCAACAAGTGGAGACGACAAATGACGAGGATCCTGACCGTTCTTACCGAGGGCTTCGCAGACTGGGAGACGGCACTGCTCAACGCGGCGGCCCGAGCCTTCTACGGCATCGAGACCCGGTACGCCACGCCGGGCGGCGGGCCGGTGACCTCTGCCGGGGGCATGCTTGTCACCCCGGATCTTGCGGTCGCCGACGTGGACGTGGCGTCTTTCGACGCCATCATCTTCTGCGGCGGTACGGCCTGGCAGTCGCCCGGGGCACCGGACATCGCTCCCCTGCTCGGCGATGCCCGGGCCGAAGGCAAGCTGATCGGGCTCATCTGCGACGCGACGGTCGCAGCCGCCAGGGCCGGCGTCCTCGACAAGGTGCGCCACACCAGCAACGGCGCCGGATATCTCGACCGCACGGGCTATGGCGGGGCCGCGCTCTATCGCGACACGCCTGCCGCCGTCAGCGACGACCGCATCGTCACCGCGCCGGGCACTTCGCCGGTCAGCTTCATGGCCGCCATCCTCGACGGCCTCGGCCTCGCCGACGACAACCTCGACTTTTACGTCGGCATGCATGCGGCCCAGTTCGGAAAGGCCGCGTGACACAAAGCCCTCCGGACGGCGCCCCTAGTCACAAACGGTAACCGCCTCTATATTGGTAACCAGTACCCGTCCGCCCGTTCGGAGGCATCAGATGAAACCAATCCCCGGCAGGAGCGAGACCTGCAACGCCATGGCCGACATCCTCAACCGGATCGGCGACAAATGGAGCGTCATGATCGTCGGCTATCTCGGCCAGAAGACCATGCGCTTCAACGAGTTGCGGCATACGATCGGCGGCATCTCGCAGCGCATGCTGACCCTCACCCTGCGCAATCTCGAGCGCGACGGCCTCGTGACCCGCACGGTCTATCCCGAAATTCCGCCGCGCGTCGAATATCAGCTCACCGATCTCGGCCGCAGCCTCGAGCAGCCGATCGGCGCCCTCTGGAACTGGGCCGCCGAGCATCAGGGCGAGGTTCAGAAGGCCCGCGCCCAGTATGATGCCGGACAGGCCCAGAGCGCCGAAGTCCCGCCGCCGGAGCGCCGCTACGCGGGCGCGCTGCGTTGACGGCCTCCGCCACCCGCACCTCGCTGGCGGCCGATCTGGGAGCCATCGGGCTTGCTGCGGGTGACGCGGTGCTGGTGCATGCAGCGCTCCGCCGGGTCGGCCCAATCATCGGCGGTCCGGACGTGATCGTCGATGCCCTGTTCGACGTGATCGGACCCTCCGGTACCGTCCTCGGCTATTGCGACTGGCAGCTCGAGGACGAGCTCCGCGACGATCCTTCGATGCGCGAGCACGTCCCCGCGTTCGATCCGCTGCGTTCACGCGCCATCCGCGAGAATGGCTACTGGCCCGAACTGCTGCGCACGACGCCCGGCGCCCGCCGCAGCGGCAACCCCGGCGCCTCGATGGCGGCGCTGGGTGGCCGCGCCGAATGGTTCACCGCCGACCATGCCCTCG
>JAEYZJ010000148.1 GCA_023430705.1 Pseudomonadota bacterium
CACCTGGGCTTCACCGATATCAGCCTGCCCGGCCGCGTCACAATGGGTATGAAGCTGGACTAGGCGCGGCAGGGGCGTGGAGGGCGGGAACACCTCGGCGCCCTCCGCGTTCGTCCTCTCGCAACTATAGCGGAGCCAAACGATGCCCAGAGGCGACAAGTCCAAGTACACCGACAAGCAGGAACGCAAGGCCGACCACATCGCGGAAGATGGTGTGAGCGCCCAGGAGGCCGAACGGCGGGCTTGGGCGACCGTCAACAAGGACGACGGAGGCGGCAAGAAGGCCGGCGGCTCAGGCCGCAACAAGGATACAGGACACCCGGCCTCCCACAAGGGCGGAAAGAATGGCGGGGAGGCGTCCGCAGGCCGTTCCGCCGCAGCCCGTTCCGCCTCGGCCGAGAAGGCGGCAACCACTCGCAAGCGCAACGCCCAGCATCATGCCCACAGCTAATCGATCCAAGAGCAAAGCCATGGTCACTCCCACCGCACCTGCCGAACGGATGCCCAAGGCCGACCACAATCGTCGGCTGTCGCTGGGCCTCGATCCGGAGCATTTCGCCGAAGTCGCCGGCATCACCGTCGAAGAATTGAAGGAATACGAGAATACCTGGCCTGACCACGAGTTCAGCCCGATGATCGCCGAGCGCGTCGGGGTTGCCCTGGACAGGCTGGAAACGGCGCTTCCCAACTCGGAGGCCGCCGGCGTCCGCCAGATCATCGAAGGCAGCACCCCCGCACCGCCGGAAGACAGCTTTGAGCAACGGGTGCGCGACACAGCCTACTTCATGTGGGAGTCGGACGGACGGCCCGAGGGACGCGACCAGGAGTACTGGCATCGCGCCCGCGAGGCGTGTCTGGGGCAATTCAGCCTTGACCGGCAATACGATGAAGCTCTCGACGAACCGGACAACGTGGGGCGGACATGAACACGGACACCAAGGACTACCTGGCTCAGTTCCGCCCGGCGCCCGCCAAGAAGCTCAAGGCGGCACTGCGCGAGGCAAAAGCGGTCGGTCCGCGGGAAAGCCCGGTGCAGGTGCGGGCAGCGGGTCCCGAGGCGATGCGGGACAAGGGACAGCCATGGAGCGACGTCGACCAGGTTATCGACGAGTCGTTTCCGGCAAGTGATCCCCCCACGGCCAACCGCTTCGACTAGCTGCACTGCCACGTTCTGCTACGTAGACGGTGGACGGTATGACTTCCTGCGCATGGACCACCTCCGGCCCGCGCTGGTGCAACGATTGCGGACGGCGGGCGTAGAATGGGCAACCGCTCCTGGGTTTAGTAGCGTCCGAACTAGGCCGCCACCACGATGCTGATGATCAGCAGGCTGATTGCCAGGACCGCAAGAGCGTACCATGCGACGCCGATGCGGTCGTCGTGGTCGATCCTTGTGCGCTCCACGCGAGCGCTGGGAACCACTGTCTCGCCGGGCTGAGGTGTATTGGGTGCAGTCAAGGTGAACGTCGTCCCCGCTGGATCCGATAGACCGGCAACTCCCCTGCCCGACGACAGTTCCATGCAGCGTGCCGTTGAGCACAGCCGCAGCAATAAGCTCGTCTACCAGACATAGCGGGCAAGCTTCGCATCGGGAGGGCAATGCCCTATAGCCTGATCGCCGGAGCGAAGGAGGAGACCCGATGAACACCCAGGCGTTGCACGATCAACTCGGGCAGCTTGTGTCCGAGGGGCGGAACCCGCGCACCACCGACATCGACCTGATGTCCAGCCTCGAGATCGTCAGTACCATCAACGCTGAGGATCACGCCGTCGCCGAGGCCGTGGGCCGGACCCTGCCACAGGTAGCTGCAGCAGTGGACGCCGTGGTCGCGGCATTCAACGCGGGTGGCCGCCTCGTCTATATCGGCGCGGGCACGAGCGGACGACTGGGCGTTCTGGATGCATCCGAGTGTCCGCCTACCTTTGGCGTCCCGCCCAATATGGTGGTGGGCCTGATCGCGGGTGGCCGCGACGCACTCGTGAAGGCGGCCGAGGGAGCCGAGGATCGTGCGGAATCAGGCGCAGCCGATCTGGAGGAGATTGGCTTTTCCGCGCGCGACGTCGTGGTCGGCATCGCAGTGAGCGGCCGCACACCGTATGTCATCGGCGCACTGGATTTCGCCAGCGATATCGGTGCGACCACCGTGGCCCTTACCTGCAATCCGCACTCCCCGATCGCGCGAATGGCAGATATCTCTATCGCCCCGGTGGTCGGGCCCGAGGTCATAACCGGCTCGACGCGAATGAAGTCGGGCACGGCGCAGAAGCTGGTGCTCAACATGCTGTCGACCGCCAGCATGATCCGTATCGGCAAGACCTACGGCAACCTGATGGTGGACATGATCGCCAGCAACGGCAAGCTCGTGGCGCGCGCTGCCCGCATTGTCAGCGAAGCAACCGGCTGTGAACTGCCGGAAGCAGAGACAGCGCTTCTCGCCGCTGGCAACGAGACCAAGCTTGCCATCCTGACCATCCTCACCGGCGACGACGCCGATACCGCCCGCGCACGACTGACTGCGGCCGGCGGAATCCTGCGCCGTGCCGTCTCCGACACGGCGCCCTAGTCGCTACTTCAGCAGGCCCTGCGAGACGCTACCCTGCAGTTGCCGCTGGAAGATGATGTAGGTGACGAGCACCGGCAGCACGGTGATCACCACGGCGGCGAACAGCGCCCCGAAGTTCACCGCATAGCCCGCCTGCGATGCGAACGATGCCATGCCCTGGCTCAGCACGTAGTTCTGCGAATTGGTGTTCAGCGCGATCGGCAGCAGGAACTGGTTCCAAAGACCGAGGAAGTTGAAGATCGCCACGGAAGCCATGCCGGGCTTGGCCATCGGCAGCATGATCGTGAAGAAGATGCGCCACGGACCGGCACCGTCGATACTGGCGGCCTCGGCGACTTCCTGAGGCAAGGTACGGAAGAAGGCGTAAAGGAAGAATACCGTGAACGGCAGGGCGAACGCCACGTAGGTGACGATCAGGCCCGGAAAGGTGTTGAGCAGACCGAAGCCGCGCAACGTCTGGAACAGCGGCACGACCGCGAGGAAAACCGGGAAGGTGAGCCCCGCCAGCATCAGGTAGTAGATGATCCTGCTGCCCTTGAACTCGTACCGCGCCAGGTAGTAGGCGCACATGGCCCCGAGCAGCATGACTATGACGAGCGCAAAGCCCACGACGATGACCGTGTTGAAGAAGTAGGTCCCGATCGAAGCAGTCGTCCATGCGGACACGTAGTTGTCGAGGTTGAAGCTGGTGGGCAGCGTGAACGGCGACTGGAAGATCTGCGCGGTGGTCTTGAACGAACTCATCAGCACCCAGATCAAAGGGGCGCAGATGACAATCACCCAACCGATGAGCGCCACGTGCGAGATGCTGGCGACGGTCCGGTCGCTCCAGAAGGTCTTGCGTGGCACCGGCGGGACCGATGTCACAGTCGGCCTTGCGCGGACACTTGGCAGCGGGACGGAAGCGGCCGCCGCAACCGGCGAAGACTTGGACCTGGGCGGCCGACCGGTCCACCAGAAGACCAAGAAGACGAGTGCCGCAAAGATCAGCGTGATGATCGCGAGCGTGGCGCCCATGGAGGTCGCATAGCCGAACTTGCCCTTCTTGAACGCGGTGTTCAGCAGGTGCTGACTGATGACGACCGTGGAGTTGGCAGGGCCGCCCGACGGATTGAGCGCCTGCATGTAGACGAAGGCATCGAGCGCAAGGATGCCCAGATAGACATAGGCGGTGCGGATATTGTCGCGGATCATCGGCACGGTGATGGAAATGGCCGTGCGGAACCGCCCTGCGCCGTCGACACGGGCCGCCTCGTAGACTTCAGCCGGGATGCCTTTGATGGCGGCGATGAACAGCACCATGTAAAAGCCGACCATCGACCAGGCGATGACGAAGATCGAAGCGCCCATCGCGGTACGCTCGTCTCCGAGCCAGGCGAAGGAGCGGAAGAAGTCGAACCCCATGGCCGTCAGTATGCCGTTGAGCAGGCCGCTCGAGGGATCATACATCTGCGCCCAAAGGATGCCGATGACGATCGCCGGCACTGTGTAGGGAAAGAATGAAATGACGCGGTAGATGCCGGAGTGCCTGAGGCCCTGCAGTTCGCCCTTCGTCCCTCCCCCGATCGTCACGAGGGTCGCCAGCGTCAGCGCCAGCACGATGACAAGCGGCGGCAGGATCACCACCAGCACGATGCTGTTGTACACAGCCTTCGTGAAGACAGGATCCTGCCACAGCTCCATGTAGTTGGCCAGGCCGACGAAGTTCATGCTCTTCGAGAAGCCCGACCAGTCCGTCAGTGAATAGTAGAAGGCCTGCACGAATGGCGAGATCACGAAGACCACGTAGATCGCCAGGGGGAGCCCGAGGAACACCAGCATGAAGCTGCTGTTCTCTAAACTCGGCAATTTCCACCGGCGGGTTGTCGTGGCCGGCGCGCTCGCCATCGTGCTGTCCATTACTTCACTTCGACTTTCGTGACGGAAGGATCGTTATAGACGCGGTCCGTGATCTGCTGGAGCGCAGCGGTGAACGCGGCCACGTCCAGCTTTCCGTCGAGGAAGCTGTTCCAGGCGACCAGCTCATCCTGGTTCGTTCCGTAGAGGTCGAACGAGTTCCAGGTGAAGACGTCGTTGCCGGCATCGGCCAGGAGCTTGCTCTGCGAGACCAGGGCCGTGGAGCCGAAGCCGTCGGCGGGCACGGTGTCCTTGACGATGGTCGGGGCGAGCTTCGTCTTCGCGAAGTTCATCGCCGCTTCCTTCGAGAGCATCGTGCGGAGCAGTTCCTTGCCGCCCGGGACGTTGAGCGCGCCGGCGGGAATGATGAACGGCTCGCCCGCGGTCGCGTGCAGCGCGGTCTTGGGCAGCTTGTCGTTGGCGTCGATGCCAAGCTCCGGCATGCCGGTCATCCGGAACCCTTCCTTGGTCGCCGGCTTCATCTCGTTCTCGATCCACGAGCCCGAGGGATAAAGGAGGAACGACTGATCGTTCGACCACTGCGCCTGAGCAGCGGTGAACTGCGTGCCGGCGCCGCCCGGCTTCATCATCCCGCCCTGGATGATCTCGTAGAGCGCGTTGAACACCGCCTGGAACTGCGGCATCGACCAGAAGCCGGGGGTGAAGTTGTCGACGGCGAGACGCACCTCGTCACCGCCGGCCTTGATCGCCGACGCGACCGCCGTGGTGCGGTAGTAGGTGGCGGCTTCCTTGCCCCAGCCCAAGAGGTAGAGGTTCTTTTCCTTGGCCTGCTTGCCCAACTCGATGGCTTCGGCCCAGGTGGTCGGCGGGGTCCAGCCATTGTCCTCGAACAGCTGTGCCGAGTACCAGATGCCATAGACGGTCATGACGTAGTTGAGCGCCACGAACTTGTCGCCGAACGTGCCGGGCTTCTCGACGCCGCCGACGAGCGTGTCGCGGATGGTCACGCCTTCGAGGCTAGGCGCGTCAAGGACCGAGTTCATGTCCTCGAGCTGGTCGATGATGGCCGAGAAGCCGATCGCCTGCGCGCCCGAGTTGTCGATCAGGTCCGGCGGATTGCCGCCGAGGAAGCGCGGCTGCAGTTCCTGGGCGATCTGGGTCGACGGCGACACCTTCACCGAGACGCCGGGGTGGTTCTGCTGCATGAGGTTGGCGGCGAACTCGACATAGTCGATGCCGTAACCGCCGTTGAAGATCACCGCATCAACGGTGGAGCCGTCGGCGAGGCCGAACGGATTGGCCGCGTCCTGCGCGAACGCGCTGGTCGAGCCGAGCAGCCCTGCGAACGGCGTAGCCGCTGCCAGGGCCGTGGTGCCGCGCAGGAATGTGCGGCGGTCCATGGATTTGAAACCCATTTTATTCCCTTCCCTTGTCCAAGTTTTGGTCGTTAGGCCTCACGTCGGCCGAACCGCAATCCCTCAGGATTCCCCGCGGATCCGGTCGCCGTAAAGTTCTTCCAGGGCGCGGTTATGCTCGTCGCCCCCGGGGATGTTTGCAGAGATGTAGAGTGGCGGCGTCTTGCCGCGACGCAGCAACTCCTCGGCCACGCCGATGGTGATGCGTTGCGCGATGAAAGCCGCGGTGATCGAGGAGACGGCGCCCACCCCATAGCCACCTTCCAGTTTCAGGGTACTGTCGCCGAAGGGTGCCAGGTTGTCGATGGCGATGTCGGCCACCTCGCTCAGGCGCTTGCCGCTTGGATGCTTGGGCGTGACCTTGGAAGTGTGGTCGAAGCTGGTGACAGCGATCACCTTGTGGCCCCGCGCCTTCGCGGCCAGCGCCAGCCCGACGATCGAGCCGTTGACGCCCGAGTTGGAGGCAATGATGAAGATGTCGTTCTTCTGGATGTTGAACAGCGACAGTAGGTCTTCGGCCACGTTCGGGTCGCGCTCGAGCGCTGCGCCGCCGAGGATCGACATCTCCCGGCCACCGCGCAGCACCAGTGCGCGCAGCGGGATACGGTTGGCTGCGATCAGGCCGCCGGCGCGACCGGCGATCTCCATCGCAAAAGCTTCCGAGTGCCCCGTGCCGAAGGCCTGCACGACGCCACCGGCCTCCACGGCGTCAGTCACCGCGGTGATTGCGGCATCGATCGGGCCTTTCTCGGTGCCAAGGCGCTCGATGCGCGTCGTTACTTCGGAGAGGAACTGGGCAGTAAGGTCGGTCATAGAGAAACTCGTCAGGTGGAAATGGAGGCCGCACGGCGTGCGGCCGGTTGAGCAGGGCCGCGCAGGGGCCGGCGGCGAGGCGCCACCGCAGCGGCGGAGGCGGCGAGCAACCGCGTCGTGCGGTCGAAGTTCGACTGCGCGATGAGCAGGTACAGAAGGTCGACGACGAACAACTGACAGTGGCGCGCCGACAGGTCCGCCGGCTGCAGGTAGGCATTCGGCGAAGCCGCGATCAGGACGTCGTCTGCGAGCCTGGCGAGCGGCGAGTCCGGGTTGCCGGTTATAGCAACCGTGTAGGCGCCAGAGGCCTTGGCTACGGCCAGCATCTGGATCGTCTCCTCGGTTCGACCGGTGTTCGAAATGCCGATCGCCACGCAATTACGGTCGAGGATGGCGGCGCTGGTGAGCCCGTTATGCACCTCCGCCCAGGTGTGGACGTTGATGCCGATGCGGTAGAGCCGGGCCTCCGTTTCGAGCGCGGTTAGCGCGCTTCCACCGACGCCGTAGACATCGAGGTGCCGGGTCTGCACGATGGCAGACGCGACCCGCTGCGCCGTCGGAATATCGAGCAGGCTGGCCGTCGTCTGGAGCGAGTTGAGGTGCGTGGTCAGCAGTGCGTTCTTGATCACCTCGGGGGCGTCGTGCGGACCAAAGGAGCGGCCGATGTCGGCGATCCAGGCAGCTTGGCCTCCTCCCCGCCCGACATCTTCCGCCATGGCCACGCGAAGCTGCGAATACCCCGAGAATCCAAGCATTCTGCAGAAGCGGGTCACGCTTGCAGCAGACGTACCGGCCCGCTCCGAAAGTTCAGTAATCGAAAGGTTGAGCGATGCGCGCGGATCGTCCATCAAGACGGCAGCGATTTTTGCCATGGTGGCCGGCATCTGGGACCTGATGGTCCCGATTCGGTCCCGAACGCTGAACGTCTTTGCGGGAGTTTCCATCTATGCTAGGTGCGGATCACTGAAAATGACTACCAACATGCCCGTCATTCGATGAAAACAATTCTTAGACAGCAACTATGTCGCTGGCAAGCGGATGAATGACGGAATGACCACCGCTTTGCTGGCAATCGACGTTGGCGGTTCGACCTCCCGCGCCACATTGGTCGATCTAGACGGAAACTGCCTCGGCCAGGGGCGCAACCGCGGCGGCAATCCAGGTTCCAATCCACCCGCCGAAGCAGCCGCGGCGATCATCGCCGCTGCCGGGGCAGCGGTTGCCGAGGCGGGCGGGCCACTCGACATACGGGTGGCCATGATGGCCATGGCCGGTCCACGGTATCCCGAAGTGCAGCGGCGGCTGGAAGAAGCGTTCCGCGGCCTCGGCCTCACCGGACCGGTTGTCTTCAATGGCGACACGCAGGCCATGCTGCCCTCCGTGACGGCCGCGATGGAGGGCTACTGCATCTTTGCCGGCACCGGCTCTGGTGCCATTCGCGTCCGCAACGGCGAAATCGAAGCTGTCGTCGATGCCGCTGGGTACCTCCTGGGCGATCTGGGCTCGGGATACTGGCTCGGGCACCACGCTGCGATTGCCGTGACGGCGGCGCTGGAGGGTCGCGGTCCGCAAACCGCACTGACCCCCGCGCTGCTCGGCGCCCTCGGCATTCCCTTTGGAACCGAGGCCTCCACCGAGGTGCGAAGCATGCCGCTCCGCCACTTCATCGATACCATTTACGCCATGCGAGCCATTGAGCTCGCTTCGTTCGCGCCGCTGGTCCTCGCCAACTCGACGGACCCAGTCGCCGCCGGACTCCTGGAGCAGGCGGAAGCCTACCTCTTGGCCGACTTCCGCCATGTCTTTGACCCCGCGATGCGGGGTCCCGTTGTGCTGGGCGGCAGCGTCGCGGCACGCCTCAGCGGTCTGCCTTCCAGGGTCGCGGGTGTGCTGGAGGCTGCCGGGCATGCGCTGGACATCCGCCTTGCGGGAGACCCGTCGGTGGGCGCGGCGGTGCTTGCGTTACGGCACGAAGGCGTCGAAGTAGACGAGGCGATGTTGGCGCACATCGCCGCCTCGGTGGCAGCGCGTGCGCCGAAAGCCGCGGCGTTGGCATAGCGCCCGTCAGCCAACTCCCCCGCAAGCATGCGACTGCCGCCAATCTCGGCAGTCAGCCGAGTTCAAGCGTCGTCGTCCCGAAGATGCCGGCGAGTGGCAGTTGCGGTGCAGGTCCGCGATACATGCGCGCGGTGGCGAAGGACGGCGCGAAGCCGAGGCGCCGGACCATTTCGACTGCCGCCTCGTTGGGGTCCGGAACGTCGATGAAGACGGGATCGGTCCCGGCCGGGGTCACGAGCGTGGCGAGCAGTGCCTCGGCGATCGCCGGGGTCTGCGCAAAGAGCGGTCCGACTTTCCAGCCGTCGGTGCAACGGCGGATCGTGCCATAACCGCGGAGCACACCGTCTTCGAAATAGCCCTCGGTCTGCCGCGTCGCGGAGGGCGCCAGCCATGCCGAGAGGAAGCGGTCGCGCGGGGCCGGCACGTAGCCCCTGTCGAACGCGAGCACCGCGGCATCGTCGTCCGACGTCACCGGCCGCACATAGGAGCGGGTGGCGACGAGGCCCCGCAGGCCGCCGCCCCAGCGAGCGCTCTGATATGCCAGGCTGAAACCGGACTTGCGGTAGTTGTCCTGCTGCGCCGGCACGCCGTCGAGACCAATAGTGCGACTGCCAACGCTGGCAATGCCCGCGTCCCATATCGCCTTGCCGTAACCTTTGCCGCGATGCGCGGGGTGGACGATGTACAGCCCGAGGAAAGCGAAATCGTCGCCGTACTTCACGACCGAGATGCAGCCGACCCGCACGGTGCCGATCCAGCCCATGAGGAAGCCCGAAGGGTCCTGCGCGTGAAATGGCGCCGCATCGTCGAAGCCGGGGTTCCAGCCTTCGTCGCGCGCCCAGCCCAGCGCCGCTTCGAGGTCGGGCCGGGTCATCGGTCGAATGTCGAGTTTCATGCGACGAGGGTATGCCGGAACGGCCCCGATTGCGAAGTGACGAGACGCAGCGACACGAGGCCTTCGGCGAGCTTTACCGCCGCCGCCACGCCATCGACGACCGGCACGCCGTGACGTCCGGCAAGGTCGGCAGCAAGGTCGGCCATGCCGGCGCATCCCAGCACGATGGCATCGGAGTTGTCGTGCAGCAGGGCCGAGGCGATTTCGTCGGAGATGGTCTCACGTGCAGTGGAGCCCGAACGTTCGAGCTCGAGCACCGGCACGTTCGAGGCCCGGACCTTACCGCAGCGGGCGCTGAGCCCGTAGCGCATAATGTTCTCCTGGATCACCGGAATCGAAACCGACAGCGTCGTCACGACACTGAAGCGCTCCGCCACCAGCATGGCGTAGTGATAGGCAGCCTCGCCGATGCCGATCACCGGCACCCGGGTGCGCCGCCGTGCCGCATAGAGCCCCGTGTCGTCAAAGCATGCGATGATGATCGCATCAAATCCCGATGCTCGGTCGATCTCGGCGAAGAGGCCCGGCAACGCCGCTTCGCCATCTTCCGGACCCTGGATGGAAGCGGGACCGGTCGCCGGATTTCGAGCCGCGATCTCCGTGCCCGGAGAGGCCACCAGCGTCGCCGCGCGCCCGATCTTTTCGGTCATGGAGGCGGTCGTGTTGGGATTGATGATGAGCAAGCGCATCAGCCTGCCCGCTTGCGGGAGATGAGCGCAATGATGCCGACGGTGCCGCCGATGATGAGGAAGCTGAAGAGCGTCGTCACCGTGCCGAGCGCGTAGAGCACTGGCGTCGTGACGTTGGTCGTCATGGCGTAGATCTCAAGCGGCAGCGTGTTGTACGTACCCATGGTGAGCAGAGAGCGCGCGAACTCGTCATAGCTCAGCGAGAAGCCGAAGAGCCCAACGCCGATCAGGCTGGGCGCGATCATCGGCAAGAGCACGTGCCAGAAGGTCTGCCAGGGCGAGGCGCCGAGGTCACGCGCCGCCTCCTCGTAGCTCGGCGAAAAACGGTTGAAGACCGCGAACATGATCAGGACTCCGAACGGCAGCGTCCAGGTGAGGTGCGCCCCCAAGCCCGAACCGAACCAGGTCGGACGGATACCGACCTGCTGGAACAGCACGCCAATGCCCAGGCTGACGATGATCGAGGGCACGACGAGACTGGCGATGGTGAGATAGAAGAGCGGCGTCGCGCCGACAAACCGGCGGCGGAAGGCGAGCCCGGCAAGAAGGGCGACGACCACCGTCGCGGCCATTACCATCAGCCCCAGCAGCAACGAGCGCGAGAAGCTGGCGCCAAAGTCGCCCACCGCCTGCTTCTCGAACAGGTTGAAGAACCAGTGTAGCGACACCCCGTTGAGCGGAAAGGTCAGCCCCCCCGACGGCCCCTGGAAGCTGAGGATGAAGATCGCCGACATCGGGCCGTAGAGGAACAGCACGAAGAGCCCGAAGAAGGCGGCGAGGACATAGAAGCCGATGCCCCGTTTCTCGCCCATCTCAGAGCTCCTTGCGAATATCGACGATGCGGAGAATGCCGCCGACCATCAGCAGCACGATGGCCAGCAGCACCACGGCGTTGGCCGCGGCCGCCGGGTACTGCAGCAGGCTCATCTGGTTCTTCATCATCAAGGCTACCGAGGCCGACTGTCCTCCGCTCATCACCTGCACGGTGGAGAAGTCGGCCATGACCAGGGTGACGACGAAGATGGTGCCGATTGCCATGCCGGGCTTTGCCAGCGGCAGGATGACCGTCCACAGGATCTGGAAGGCGCTGGCGCCGGCGTCCCGCGCTGCTTCGATCAGGGAGCGGTCGATGCGCATCAGCGTGTTGAAGATCGGTGTCACCATGAACAGGGTGTAGAGGTGCACCATGGCGAGAACGACCGCGAAGTCGGAATAGAGCAGCCATTCGATCGGCTGGGGAATGATCCCGAGGTGGATGAGCGTGGAGTTCACCAGCCCGTTCCGCCCCAGCACCGGGATCCACGAGATCATCCGGATGATGTTAGAAGTGAGAAACGGCACGGTGCAGATGAGGAACAGGACAGTCTGCGTCGTTGCTTTGCGCACGTGAAAGGCGAGAAAGTAGGCGATCCAGAAGCCGACGAAGAGCGTGATGGCCCAGACGACCACCGCGAACTTGAGCGTGTTCAGATAGGTCTTCCAGGTGACCCAACTCCCGAGCGTGTCCTCGTAGTTCATGGTGAGGAAGTCCGGATAGAGCCCGGCGAAGTCGTAGTCCCAGAAGCTGACCACCACGAGCAGCAGAATCGGCGCAAGTAGAAAGACGCCAAGGATCATCCACAGCGGGAGCGCCTGCAGGTAGGAGGCGAAGCGCCCGAGCGAGAACGGCCGGCGCTGGGGGCGGGGCTTTGCGCTCGTCGCGACAACGGCGTGATCGACTGCGGCCAAGGCAGGTGTCTCCGGAAAGACCCCTCATCCGGCGCTGCGCGCCACCTTCCCCCCGACGAGGAGAAGCATAGCGGCGGCCTGATCAGAGGCACCATTGCTCTCCCCGTCGGGCAGAGGGTGGATCGCCCCCGGCGTGCCGGGGGCGAGACGGGCGAGGGCCTTAAGCCGCGATGAACTCGTTCCAGCGGCGGACCATGTAGCGATCTTCGTCCATCACCGAGTTCCAGCAGGCCACGTGACCCATGCGTTCCTCGAACGAGCCGCCGTCACGCACGGCGCCGGCCTTCTCCATGACTGTGCCGTCGGGGCCGAGGATGTCGCCCTGGGCGGGCTTGCCCTCGATCCAGAAGCCCCATTCGTCCTCGCTCATGTACTCCTTGGCGGTGTCCATGCAGGCCGAGTAGTAGCCTTGGCGGTTGAGGTAGCCGCCGACCCAGCCCGAGGTGTACCAGTTGATGTACTCATAGGCAGCGTCGAGCATTGCGCCCGACAGGTGCGCCGCGATGCCCAGCCCACCGCCCCATGAGCGGTAGCCCTCCTTGAGCGGCTGGTAGACACAGGGGATGCCCTTCGAGCGCACCGCCGCAACGGCCGGCGACCACATGGACTGGATCACCACTTCGCCCGAACTCATCAGGTTGACGCTCTCGTCAAAGCTCTTCCAGAAGGCACGGAACTGGCCGTCCTGCTTTGCCTTGATGAGGAAGTCGATCGTCTTGTCGATCTCGTCCCGCGTCATGTTGCCCTTGTCGGCATAGGTGATGTTGCCCATCGCCTCCATGATCATGGCGGCGTCCATGATGCCGATCGATGGAATATTGAGGATCGAGGTTTTTCCCTTGAAGGCCGGATCCATGATGTCGGCCCAGGTGGTGATCTCTCGACCGACCAGGTCGGGCCGGATGCCCAGCGTGTCGGCATTGTAGATGGTCGGCATCATCGTGAACCAGCCGGTCTCGCTGGTCGCGAAAGTCTTGTCGCCCGGCGCGTTGACATAACCGACCGTGTGCGGGGCGGTACCTTGGGCGATGGTGCTGTCCGGCTTCAGTTTGCCGTTTTTGAACAGCGGTACGACCTTGTCGTAGTACTGGAGCTTGCTCACATCCATCGGCTGGATGACGCCGAGGGGATAGACCTTCTTGAGGATCCAGTACTCGACATCGGCAATGTCGAAGCTGTCCGGCTGGGTCGCTGCGCGCTGCGCGGCGGCATCGGAGTCGGTTGCGGTCATCTCGAGCGTGATGCCGAGGTCTTCCTTGCACTTCTCCGCGATGGCGTTGAGGTTCGAGACGCCCGTGCCGAACTGGCGCAGTGTGATCGGGTTTTGCGCCCACACGGTGGGGAAGCCGCCAAGCGCCCCCGTGCCTGCAGCCGCACCCGCGAGCGCTGCGGCGCCCTTGAGCAGCGAGCGGCGGGAAAGCCCCGCAGCCTTCATGGTTTCTCTAGTCCCGTTCATGGCCTACCCCTGTTGTTGATCTTCAAGTCCCGGCACGGCCAAGGACGATGGCGTCCCGCGCGTCCCAGTTCAGCGGCACCGCTTCGCCGACCCTGATCGGCTTCTCGAAGAAGCTCCTCTCGTCCAGAATGGCGGTGAAGTCCTCGATGCCGGCTCCATCCACCGAGAGCTTCACGGAAGAACCGCGGTACTCGATGTTCGAGATGGTGCCGGTGAAGCCGAGCCCCCGGCCGTTGGGCTGTCCCAGCCTCACCCGGTCCGTGCGCACGGCAATGTCGATCGGCTCGCCGTCGTCGCCGCCCGGGCCGGTGGCGGCAAATACGCCGCCACTCGGCACATCGAGCGTTGCCAACCCGTCCACGACGCCGGAGCTGCGACCCGAGACGACGTTATGATCGCCCATGAACCGCGCAACGAAGGCCGTCGCAGGCCGCTCGAATACCTCGCGTGGTGTCGCTGCCTGCTCGATCCTGCCGTCGTTCATCACCACGATCAGGTCGGCCAGCGCCATCGCCTCTTCCTGGCTGTGGGTGACGTGGACGAAGGTGATGCCAAGCTGGATCTGCAGCTTCTTGAGCTCGGCTCGCATCCGGATCTTGAGGAACGGGTCCAGCGCCGACAGCGGTTCGTCGAGCAGCAAGGCTTCGGGTTCGGTGATCAGCGCGCGCGCAAGCGCCACCCGCTGCTGCTGTCCTCCCGAGAGCTGGGCCGGCCGGCGGCCGGCGTAGGCCTCCATCTGCATCAGCTTCAGCATCTCGAGTGCCCTGCCCCGGCGCTCGTCCTTTGCCACGCCCTTCATCCGAAGCGAGAAAGCGACGTTGTCGACAAGGTCGAGATGCGGAAACAGCGCATAGGACTGGAACATCATCGATGTGCCGCGACGGGCTGGCGGCAGGTGCGTGACGATCTGCTTGCCCAGCACGATGTCGCCATCGGTGACGCTCTCATGACCCGCGATCATCCGCAGCGTCGAAGTCTTGCCACAGCCGGAGGGCCCGAGGAGACAGCAGTAGGTGCCGGCCGGAATCCGGAGACTGATCCTGTCGACTGCGACGGCGCTGCCATAGCGCTTCGTTACAGATGCCAGTTCAATCTCGGCCGCCTTCGACATGCCGCACTCCCCGTCAACCACGAGAAGCAATGCATCCAGCGTGCCAGTTGGGCGACTAGCAGGCTAAACTACTGCCACCACAGATACTTCGTCACTGTTGTCGGCGCCCGCCCATCGTATGCGCAGGGACGTCATCTGCCTACTTTTTCGGCGCGTGTTCGCAATCCACGCAAAAATTGTATGCAATCTTGCGCAGATAATCCTGCCCGTGCGAACTTACATCACCGCCCGATCGGACTTATTGGTACGGATGTACCGGGGGCACCATGAGCATTGAAGAATATCCCTTCGCTCCGCTGAGCGGGAAGGGCGATCGGGCCTTGGCCATTCGCGAGCAACTCCGCGAAGCCATAATCGACCGCCGGCTTGCGCCAGGGACCAAGCTCGGCGAGGCCGAGGTCGGCGCGCTGTTCGATGTGAGCCGCACCGTGGTCCGCTCAGCGTTGCAGATGCTGAGCTTCGAGGGGCTGGTGAAGTCCGAGCGAAACCGCGGCTCCTTCGTCGCCAACCCGTCTCCCGAGGAGGCTCGGCAGGTGTTCGAGTCCCGCCGGCTGATCGAGCCGGCGCTCGCCGCATCCGCGGTTGCACGGATCGGCCCTACCGATATCGCGAGTTTCCGCGACCTGCTGGCCGAGGAGAGCCGGCTCATGACCGAGCGGGGGGCCAGCATGCGCCGCGCAGAGATTCGTGCCTCGGGCGACTTCCACCTCGCGCTGGCGAAGCTTGCCGGCAATACCGTGCTGGAGCGCTTCATGGAGGAACTCGTGGCGCGATCCTCGCTCGTCATTGCACTCTATGGGCGCACCGGCGCCTCAAGCTGCGGCCACGCCGACCACGGCAGCATCCTCGCAGCACTCGAAAAACGGGATGCCGGGCTCGCCGGACGCCTGCTCGTCCACCATATCGACCACATCGAGGCCGACCTTGACCTGCGACCCGGCATCGGGCTCGATCTCAGGGCAGCCCTCGCCAACATCTGACATGCGGCATGACGGACGGCAGGAAGCTGAGTCCGGCGCCATCCAGTTCCATGCCGAACTCAGCCAAACCGCACGAACGTGCCGGCCTCGTCGCGGTGGAACCGCAGGGCGCAGTCGAAGACCTCGCTCATTCGCCCGTCGGTCAGCACTTCGCCGGGCGGGCCGTACGCTGCCATCCTGCCCCTGCGCATGGCCAGGATGCGGTCTGCAAACATCGCGGAGAGATTGAGGTCGTGCAGGATCGCGATCACGCCGCCTCCGCCATCGGCGAACTCCCGCGCGATCCGCATCACGAGGATCTGGTGCTTGACGTCGAGGCTCGAAACAGGTTCGTCGAGCAGCAAGTACCGGGGCTGGCCCTCGAGCACGGGTAGCCAGACCTGGCACAGCACCCGCGCCAGTTGCACGCGTTGCTGCTCGCCACCCGACAGATCCTGGTAAAGGCGCCCCGCAAACCCGGCTAGATCAACTCGTGCCAGTGCCCGTTCCGGCAGGTCCTCCAGTTCGGATTGGGAGACTCCCGAACGCCCACCAGTGAGGCCCAACGCCACCACTTCGCGCACCGTGAACGGGAACGAGAGCGTAGTCTGCTGCGGCAACACTGCCCGCAGGCTTGCCACCTGCCATGGCTTCAGCCGCCGGCAGTCCTGCCCGTTGATCAGCACATGGCCCGCATAGGGCAGGTCTCCACTCAAAGCCTTGAGCAGCGTCGACTTGCCCGATCCGTTCGGGCCGATGATGGCAGTGATCTCTCCGGGCCCGGACACGAGGGCGACCGAGCGCACGATGGGCTTGCCATTGAGAGCAATGGCGTCAATGCGGGCGTCCAGCATGGCTCAGTTCCACAGCTGCGACTGGCGCCGCAGCAGTATCCACAGGAAGAAAGGTCCGCCCACTGCGGCCGTGATGATGCCGATCGGAAGCTCGGCCGGAGCCACGATCACCCGGCTCACCGTGTCGGCAACAAGAAGGAAGGAGGCGCCCAGCAGGGCCGAACCCGGCAGCAGGTAGCGGTTATCCGGGCCGATCAACAGGCGCAAAACATGTGGCACGACGATGCCGACGAAGCCGATCCCCCCACTCACGGCCACCGAGGCACCCACGGCCGCCGCGACCGAAACGATCGCCAGCACCTTGAGCCGCTGCAGCGGAATCCCCAGGTGATGGGCCGTCGCCTCGCCGAGCGTGATCGCGTTGAGCCCGCCCGCCAGGGTCATCGACATGGCGATGCCGCCTGCGATCGGCAGGGCCGCCGATGCAACCTTGGTCCAGTTGGCTCCGGCCAGCGAGCCAAGGTTCCAGAACGTCAGGTCGCGCAACTGGGCGTCGTTGGCGATGTAGATGAGGACGCCGGTGATCGCGCCGCCGAATGCTCCGATGGCAATGCCCGCGAGCAGCATGGTGGCGACCGCGGTCTGTCCGTGCCGCGTCGCCACCCGGTAGAGCACCAGCGTCGTCCCGAGCCCTCCCGCGAAGGCTGCGATAGGCAGGGCGAAGATGCCAAGCACCGCGGTCAGTGGCGCAAGGACTGAGGCGCCAAGCACGATAACGCCGACGGCTCCAAGACTCGCACCGGCGGACACTCCCACCAGCCCTGGATCGGCGAGCGGGTTGCGGAACAGCCCCTGCATCACCGCGCCGGACACGGCGAGACCCGCTCCCACGAGCATGCCGAGAACCAGGCGCGGCAGGCGAATGTCATAGATGATGAGCTTGTCGCGCATCACGGCGGGATCGGACGCATCGACCAGCCCGAACCAGCTGCCCACCACCGACAGACCGCTGGCCCCGGAGGCACCGATGGTGAGGCTCG
>JAEYZJ010000175.1 GCA_023430705.1 Pseudomonadota bacterium
TGGGAGGAAGCAGTGAGCGTAGTGGACGATATCGCCAAGGTGACGGAGCAGGAACAGCGACTCGTCTTCAGGACGTTCAACGAGGAGGCGGCGCTCGATATCGGCTTGCGCATCCGCGATCTTGCCAAGGCCGACGGCGTGGCCCTCGCAATCGACATCCGCTTCTTCAACCGACCGCTGTTCTACTTCGCGATGCCGGGGACCAATGCCGACAATCCTGACTGGCTTCGCCGCAAGGGCAACTGCGTGCGTCGCTGGGAGCGCTCGTCATACCTGACGGCACTGCGCTGGAAGCGCGACAGCCGGACGATTCAGCCCGATCACAACGTCGATCCAACTGAATATGCGGTTCATGGCGGGGCGTTTTCGATTCGCGTCGAAGGGGTTGGCGTCGTCGGCTCGATTACTGCTTCAGGGCTGCCACAGCGCCAGGACCACGCCTATGTTGTGCGGGCGATCTGCCAGCACATGGGCATCGATCCCGCCGAGCTCGCACTCGGTCCCGAAGCGCCGTGAGCGGCTCGGACCGGTAAGACTTAGTCTACATTGATCTGGTAATCCGGGCTCTCCGGCGCATTGGACCTGCGTCGGTTTTTGGGGGGCATCAGGATGAAACTGAACTACGTGCTGCTCGACGTCTTCACCATGAGCAGGCTGCAGGGGAACCCGCTTGCCGTGGTGCTGAAGGCGGACGGCCTGCTCGACGACCAGATGCAGGCCATTGCAGCAGAGTTCAACCTGTCCGAGACGGTTTTCGTACAGAAGCCCAAGTCGGAGCGGCACACGGCCGCCGTACGCATCTTCACGCCGCGGGTCGAGCTTCCTTTTGCCGGTCACCCTACCGTCGGCACGGCCGTCGTGCTGGGACTCCAGGGCCGGGCGACCGCCGTGCGCCTCGAGGAGAAGATCGGAGTTCTCACATGTGTGATCGAGCGCATAGACCGGGAGACCGGCCTCGCCCGTTTCGCCTTGCCGATGTTGCCCGAGGAGACCGGCAAGGCCCCCGGCACGGCGGCCATCGCCGCGAGCCTCGGCATCCAGTCGAGCGAGGTCGGCTGCGGGCCATACCAGCCGGCGCTGTATTCGGCGGGCGTGCCATTTTACCTGATTCCTGTAAGAGACACCGAGGTGCTGAAGCGCATCCGGCTGGAGCGACGCGGCTGGGATGACACCTACCCGGCAGGCGATGGTTCGGTCTATGTGTTCACGCAGACCTCGGACGAACGCGGGGTGGATTTTGCCGCCCGCATGTTCTCACCCGGCATGGGGATCTCCGAGGATCCCGCAACCGGGGCCGCCGCCGCGGCGCTGATCGGGCTCATCGCGCGTCATTCCGCAGACGGCCAGCATGAGTACCGGCTGAGGCAGGGGCACGAGATGGGGCGGCCCAGCCTCATCGAGCTGCAGGTGCGCAAGGCCGACGACAAGCTGGTGCATGGCGGCATCGGCGGTCATGCCGTTATCGTCGGGGAAGGCACGCTCCACCTTGGCGACTAGCAGGGAATCAACGGGCCAATTAGTCTGGCTCGGCGACCTGGGAGGGCATCGTCGTGGAAATACTTGGTCTGGTCCTGTTTTTCATCCATATCGTGGCGTTCATCGTGGGCGGTGCGAACCTTGTGCTGATGCCGGTTGCGGGGTCGAAGATGGCCACCGCAACGCCCGAGCAGCGCGGACTGCTGCTCGACACCATCGAAAAGTTCTCCAAGGCCGGCAAGTACGCCTTCATCACACTGCTGGCGACCGGCATCCTTGTCCTCTGGCTCAAGTGGAACTGGGTCGTTCCCAATGCCTGGTTCTGGGTGAAGATGGCCGGCATCGTGGCGATGATCGTCTTCATCGGCCTCAATGACATGAACCGCAGGAAGGCGGCCCAGGGGGACAGGGAAGCCGCCGGCCGGTCGAAGCTCTTTGGTCAGTTGACCGGTGTGTCGTTTCTGATCGTCGTCTTCGCTGCTGTCTTCAGCTTCAACTGAGCATTTCGTGGACGCGACCTTCAACATCCTACTGATCGCGCATTTCGCCGGGCTCATGTTGGTGGCGGCGGCTCTCCTGCCGCTGCTCGGCATGATGGGGCAGGGCGCGAACCCCGCGCAGACAAGCCGCATGCTCGCTCGGTTCGGGCACTACGGCATGATCGTCCTGCTGTTGAGCGGCCCGCTCATGGTTTGGCTGCGCTATGGCGGGGTGAACGGCCTCAGTCACTGGTTCTGGGCGAAGATGGGTTTCGTCCTGCTGCTCGCTGGCGGCGTGATCGTCTCGGCAGCGTCGGCCCGCCGGATGCGGGAGGGCGATGCCGCCGCGACGGGTCGCGTGCGGCTCGGGCGGATCATTGCCGTCGTCTCGCTGATGGCGACTGTCGTTTTCGCGGTGCTGGCCTTCGGGTGATGGGCAGGCTCGATCACGTCAACATCCAGGTGGTTGACGGTCCACGCATGGTGCGCTTCCTCGAGACTGTGCTCGACGCGAAGGAGGGGCCCCGTCCGCCGTTCGACTTTCCGGGCCACTGGATATATCTCGAGGATGAGCCGGCCATCCATCTTGCGGTGGTCGAGCGCGAGGCAGACTTTCCGCCGGGCATCGTCAATCACGTTGCCTTCGGGGTCTATGACTTCGAGGTGGTAAAGGCACGCATCGAGTCTTCGGGCTGGCGTTACCGCCTGACGGGGATTCCCGAGACGGGGATCGGACAGTTCTTCGTCGAGGGGCCGGAAGGCCTGCTAGTGGAAGTGCAGTACCGCCGGTGAACAGTTTCGGGTACATGCGCCTTGCCAAGCAGCGCGATTTCCCTCACTATTTGGACTGCAAACGGAATCCAGCCATGCAGCGCAACCGCGCCATTGCCATTGCAGCAGCCGAACAGAAGGCCCGTCAGGGCCGGCTGATTCTCGCCGCTGCCATGCTGCTGCTTCCCGCCGCCCTGCTGCTTCTCCTTCTTATCAGCCCCTGATAACCGACGGCTCGGATCGCGAGCGGGTGGTCAGGGGATAGCGCGCAACAACCGAACGATTTGTCCGGTCGCGAAGGTGTCATTGCACCCCGGCCGTTTGATAGGAAAACCGAAATGACCACCCAGGCAGCGGCGCAGAGCAACAAGGACCGCGTCTTCATCTTCGACACCACGTTGCGCGACGGCGAGCAGAGCCCCGGCGCCACCATGACGCTCGAAGAGAAGCTGCAAGTCGCCGAGGCGCTCGACGACATGGGCGTCGACATCATCGAGGCCGGCTTCCCGATCGCCTCGAACGGCGATTTCGAGGCCGTGGTCGCGGTCGCCAAGCAAGTCAAGAACGCCGTGGTTGCCGGCCTCGCCCGCGCCATCCCGGGCGATATCGCCCGAGCGGGGGAGGCGATCCGCTTTGCCAGGCGCGGCCGCATCCACACCTTCGTGTCCACCTCGCCGATCCATCTGGCCCACCAGATGAAGAAGACCGAGGAGCAGGTGCTGGAGATCATCAGTGCCACGGTCGCGCAGGCGCGTAACCTCACCGACAATGTCGAGTGGAGCGCCATGGACGCCACCCGCACGCCGCTCGACTACCTGGCGCGCTGCGTGGAGCTGGCGATCAAGGCCGGCGCCACCACCATCAACCTGCCCGATACGGTGGGCTACGCCATTCCGGCCGAGCACGAGGCGATGTTCCGTTCGATCATCGAACGCGTCCCCGGCGCCGACAAGGTGATCTTCTCGGCCCACTGCCACAACGACCTCGGCCTCGCGGTCGCCAACTCGCTGGCCGCGGTCCGCGGCGGCGCTCGCCAGGTCGAATGCACGATCAACGGTCTCGGTGAACGCGCCGGCAACGCGGCACTCGAGGAAGTCGTGATGGCGCTCCGCACGCGCGGCGATGCCATGCCCTACGATACCGGGATCGACGCGACGCACCTGAGCCGGGCCAGCAGGATCGTGTCGGCAGCGGCCAACTTCCCGGTCCAGTACAACAAGGCGATCGTCGGCAAGAACGCCTTTGCCCACGAGAGCGGCATCCACCAGGACGGGATGCTGAAGAACGCCCAGACCTACGAGATCATGACGCCGGCCTCGGTCGGCATCAAGGAAACCACGCTGGTCATGGGCAAGCACTCGGGCCGCGCCGCCTTCAAGGACAAGTTGAAGGAGCTGGGCTACGAGCTCGGCGACAATGCGTTCCAGGAGGCCTTTCAGCGCTTCAAGGACCTCGCCGACCGAAAGAAGCATGTCTATGATGCCGACATCGTCGCCCTGGTCGACGACGAGGCCGGTTCGGTCGACGACCGCATCAAGCTCATCGACATGGAAGTGGTTTCCAAGACCGGTGGCGTGCACCACTGCCAGATCACGCTCTCGATCGACGGCGCGGACGTATCGGCTGCCTTCGATGGTACCGGTTCGGTGGATGCGATCTTCAACGCCATCAAGCAGGCCGTGGGCAGCGACCCACACCTGGTGCTCTACGCTATCGACGGCGTCACCGGCGGGACTGACGCCCAAGCCAGCGCCCACGTGCGCCTTGAGATGAACGGCCGCATCGTCTCCGGCAACGCTGCGGAGCCCGATACGCTGGTCGCCTCGGCACGGGCCTACATCAACGCCTATAACCGCCTGTTGCTCGACCGCGGCGCCGCGGCCCAAGGCGCGACCGAGGCCGTCGCAAGCTGACGCGGATGCAGTAGCCATCAGGGGCCGCTCTTTGGCGGCCCCTGATGTCCGGCCGCCCGGGGGACATCAGGCGGCAAGCCTGCGGACTGACTGCGCCTCGCCAAGCAGGCGAGCCGTGAGCCCGATCATCACTTCGGCGCTGGTGCCACCGCGATCGAGCAGGGGGTTGAGCTCGACGAGGTCGATAGACCCCACGCGGCCACACTCGTGCAGCATGTCCATCACCTGTTCGGCCTGCTCGAGGCTGAGCCCGCCATCGACAGGTGTTCCGACCCCAGGGGCGAGGCTCGGATCCAGCGCGTCGATGTCGAACGACAGGTGCAGGTGCCCGCCGGCGGCCTCCACGCGATCGAGGAAGCCCCGCAGGGTGAAGGCGACCCCGCTGACGCGCAGCATGTCCATGTCGACGACCTGCACCGTGCGCTGGTCGATCAGTTGCGCCTCCTCACAGTCGAGCGAGCGGGCGCCCAGAATCAGTACGTTGGCCGGATCGATAGGTGCGAACCAACTGGGGGCGTTGTCGAAACCCTGCTCGCCGCAAAGCCGGGCCAGAGACATGCCGTGGATGTTGCCCGTCTCGGTCGTCGCCCAGGTGTTGTAGTCGCCATGGGCGTCGAGCCACAGCACGAACAGCGGCTGTCCGATACGACGGCAATGGCGGGCGACGCCGGCCACGGAGCCCATCGAGATCGAGTGGTCGCCGCCAAGGAAGACCGGCCGCGCGCCAGTCCCGAGACTCTGATACCCTGCGGCACTGACACGGGCCGCTAGCCGGTCGACCTGGACGACAGAGGGAAGCTCCCGGTCGACGACGATGTCTCCGAGATCGCGGACGGCATACCTGTTGGCGGCCAATGCTTCGACCAGACCGGAGACGCGCAGAAAGTCGGGCCCCAAATCGGAGCCTCGGCAGGAAGCGCCCACATCCGTTGGAACTCCGATCAGGTCCAGGCGATTGCCCGCCAATGCGGGTTGGGAACGGCCGACGTGAACCATCATGCACCTCCATTGGATTGACGGTGAATGTGGGTAGCCGGGGCGATGGCAAACAGTAGGTATAGTGCTGGATTTGCGCAGCAAACTGAGCAGAGTGACGGCGCGACATGGCAGAAGGATCATTTAACCTCGATGACCTTGATCATCGGCTGATCGCCTTGTTACGCAGTCACGGCCGAATGCCGGTGGCAAAGCTCGCGACCGAACTCGGCGTCTCGCGCGCGACGGTGACCGCCCGCATGGAGAGGCTGGTGAAGACTGGCGGAATCGCCGGGTATACAGTCATGCTCGGCTCGCCGGGACGCACTGATGCGGTGCGGGCGATCACCATGGTTGAGATCGACGGCAAGAACACGGAGTCCGTCATCCGGCGGCTTATCGGTTTCCCGGAGATCCGGACACTCTACACCACCAATGGGCGATGGGACGTGGTTGCGGAGATCGAGACGCCGACGCTGCGCGAGTTCGACGAACTGCTACGCAAGGTCCGCCAGATCGACGGTATCGCCAGCACCGAGACCAGCATTCTGCTCGCGGCGCGCAAGGAACTGGGCTGATCAGCCGCCGGCGTCGCGCAGGGCGTGCGGCAACTCCTCGGCCACGATGTCCATCTCGGGTTCGGGGCCGACACTGATACGGATGTGCCTGTCCAGTCCGGGTGCCATCGGCTTGCGCACGAACACCCCGCGACGCTCCAAAGCCTTCAATACGCCGATCGCGAACTCCCCGTCGCCACCGCAGTCGACGGCAACGAAGTTCGCCTGAGAGGGCACCCACGCGAGGCCGGATGCCTCGGCTATGGCATAGAGCCGGCTGCGGGCGGCCGAGACGCGGGCCACGACGGCGTTGAGCCACTCCTGATCATCCAGCGCCGCGATCGCCGCGACCTGCCCGAGCCGGGTTACCCCGAAATGGTTGCGCACCCGGTCGAAGGCCGAGATGAAGCGAGCCTCGCCGATGGCATAGCCCACCCGCAGTCCGGCGAGGCCGTAGGCCTTGGACAAGGTCCGCGTCCGGATGACGTTTGCCCGGTCGATGTCCAAGCGGGGAAGCGCGAAGTCGGTGGCCGTTTCGCAGTAGGCCTCATCGAGGAGCAGCAGCGTCTCGTCGGGCAGGGCTCCGATAAAGCGCTCTAGTTCCTGCGCGCCCCAATGCGAACCCATGGGGTTGTCCGGATTGGAAAGGTAGATCACCTTCGCCCTCTCGCGGAGCGCCGCCTCAAGCAGACCGTCGAGATTCTCCTGCACGCCCCGGTAAGGAACTGCAACCACGCGCCCGCCAAAGCCGGTGACGTGGTAGTTGAAGGTCGGATATGCTCCGAGCGAGGTGACAGCAACGTCGCCCGGCTCGATGATCAGTCTTGCGATAAGCCCGTGGAGCCCGTCGATACCTTCGCCGATGACAATGTTGGACGTGGGAACGCCAACATGCGCCGCGACAGCTTCACGGAGGTCATGCACCTCGGGATCACCGTACTTCCATACTTCGCCTGCCGCCGTCGCAATCGCCGCTATCACCTTCGGCGAGGGGCCGAATCCGCTCTCGTTGGCGCCCACGCGGGCACGGAACGGGACTCCGGTGCGGCGCTCCAGCGCCTCCGGCCCGGTAAAGGGTACAGTGGTGGGAAGCGGCCGGGCGATGGCGGTGAGGAATTGGCGCATTGTGGCGGCAACTTATCCTTCTGGTGGTGCACCGCAACCATAGCCGGGTGGCACGGTAGCCACGAGCTTGGCAGCACGCTTCTGTGTATTGTGCGGGCGTCGCGCCGGGTTCAACCTCCCTGAATTCTGTGAAGGGGGAGCCCGCATGAACCGCAAGTCGATTGCACTCGCCGTGGCGATGTCAGGCGTCATGGCCATGAGCGGCGCACAGGCGGCCGACACCGCCATCGCCATCTTTGCCGGAGGTTGCTTCTGGTCGGTCGAGAGCGACTTCGACCATGCGCCCGGAGTGCTCGCCACAACCTCAGGCTATATCGGCGGACACGTGTCCAATCCGACCTACGAGCAGGTCGTCACCGAAACCACCGGCCACCGTGAGGCCGTGATGGTGGAGTACGATCCGTCTGTGACCAGCTACGAGAAGCTGGTCGATACGTTCTTCCACCTGATCGATCCGATCGAGACGCGCGGCCAGTTCTGCGACTACGGCGAGAGCTACACCACAGCGATCTATGCGGGGAGCGTCGACGAACTGGCGCTCGCCGAGGCACAGAAGGCGGCGACGGCGCAGGCGTTGGGCCAACCTGTCGCGACCGTCATCGCCATGGCGCCGACCTTCTATCCCGCTGAGGACTACCACCAGAACTTCTGGCAGAAGGCGGACGTCTATCCCTACAGCGGCTGGCCCAGCAACACGCACTACGCCCGCTATCGGGCCGGTTGCGGCAAGAACGCCCAGGTCGAGGCCATCTGGGGCAAGGAAGCGTTCCGCGGCCTCGACGGGCACGCCTGAAGCAGGTTCAGGTCAGATCCGGCGTCTGTTCGGCCGCCGTCTGGGTGTGGGGGTCGGCGGCGAGCTGTACGTCGGCCTGCTCGTCGCTCGAGGCCAGCAGCCGGTTGATGGCCACTTTTCCCTTCTCGGTTATGTCGCGCAAGGCGTTGAGATAGTCCGGTGTCGGCACCCAGGCGCGCATCTGCAGAACGATCTTGTCGCCGGCGAAGCTTTCGACATGCACCGCCGGGGGTGGATCAACTTGGACGCGCTTGTCCGACGTCGCGATTCGCAGCATCGCTTTGCGGGCGGCGCCGACATTGATCGTGTCGGGCACCGTGACGTTCACATCGATTCGGCGACGCGGCTCGCGACTGTGATTTGTGATAGCGCCGGACCACAGGGTCTGGTTGGGCACGAAGATATAGAGCCCGCTCGTCGAGCGAAGCCGGGTCCCGAAAAGCCCGATCTCGACCACCACCCCTGCAACGCCGTTGCCCACCACGTACTCGCCGATGGCGATGGGCCGCTGCCAGATCAGCATGATCCCCGCCGCGATATTGGAGAGCGTATTCTGCAGCGCCAGCGCGACTGCAAGGCCCGCCGCCGCTACAACTGCATAGATCGAGGTACTCGATACACCCACGAAGCTGAGCGCCGTGATCACCGAGAAGACGAGGATGCCGTAGCGGGTGACCTGGCTGAGCAGCGGCGCGAAGTTCTTGTCGACCCCGTAGGCTCGGGGAAGCAATGCCTGCACCAGGCGCGCCATCACCCGGGAGAGGTACCAGCCGCCCGCCAGCACGATGAGTGCGAAAATGAGCCCCGCGGAATTGGCGAGAAGCCAGCCCCACGTGGTGGAAACGAAGTCCACGGACTGGCTGACTGCGTCGTTCATGGAATCGGTCACGACCTGATGCATAGATTTCGGCTTTGGCTGGTGGCTGTTGGGACGGCGCTAGCTTAGCAATCTGGCGAAAGCAGGAAAGTTCGCAATGGGTGCTGGACAAGGGAAACTCACCCTGATAGTCACCCGCTCGGCCCAGGGTGCGTAGCTCAGATGGTAGAGCAGCTGACTCTTAATCAGCGGGTCCACGGTTCGAGTCCGTGCGCACCCACCAAGCCTTTCAATGGCTTGGTGGTCACCCCCCAGACCGCAAGTGTGTTGGAACGGCCGCCAGCCTGAGGCTATAGGCTGAGGGAGCGGCTTCACAAGCCGCCAGCGGCCCTCTACATACGCTGAGCTTCACACAGGACGACGACATGCCCTTCGGCCTCGATCCCTCGGAACTCTGGGCGTTCGTCAATGTCATCGTCATCGATCTGGTGCTGGCTGGCGACAACGCCGTGGTGATTGGCCTCGCAGCGGCGGGGTTGCCGCATGGCATGCGCCGCAAGGCGATTATCATCGGCATCATCGCCGCCACCGTCCTCCGCATCTGCTTCGCTCTCGCCACCACGCAGCTGCTCTCGCTGGGCGGGGGCCTGCTGATCGCGGGCGCACTGCTGCTACTGTGGGTATGCTGGAAGATGTACCGCGAGCTATCGGTGCCGCAGTCGGACGAGCACGAAGCTACCGAGGCGCTAGCCAACAGCGATCTCGACAAGGATGGCGATATCGGGGGCAACGCGCCCCGCAAGACCCTCAAGCAGGCCGTCTGGCAGATTGTGATCGCCGACGTGTCGATGTCCCTGGACAACGTGCTGGCCGTTGCCGGTGCGGCCCAGCACCACGAAGTGGCGCTGATCTTCGGCCTTGGCCTGTCGGTGCTGCTGATGGGTGTTGCGGCCAGCCTCGTTGCCGAACTGCTGCACCGGTACCGCTGGATTGCATGGATCGGCCTCGTCGTGATCCTCTACGTCGCCGTGCGGATGCTTTACGAGGGGTTCGACCAGGTGCTGGGGCATACGCTGCCGATGATCCCGCTGATCAAGGGCGCTCCTCCCGTGGCGATGCACTGACGGTGGGTCGTCACCGTCCCAGCAGCATGTCCACCTGTGCCTTGAAGCGGGCGATGCGGCCCATGGTCATGCCGGCGTCATACCCGTCGCTGGTGCGATTGTAGTACTTCTCCATGACCACGTAGTCCTGCCCGAAGACCTGCTGGCGCAGCAGGGCTGCCTGATCGTAGCCGTAGCGGCGGAGCAGCGCGAGCGCGACCTCGTTCTCCGGCCTCACCCAGGTAAACGCCTTGTGGAACTTGCCGTTGTCCCAGTGCTGATCGAAGATGCGCATGCCGTGGAGGCCCAGCCGGGTATGCCGGTGCGACGGGAATATCCAGCTCCAGTAGCGGAAGATCGAGCCGAGATCCGGCCCCGAGATCAGGCCGCCGCCGGGCACTCCGTCGGCGGTGAGCACGATGACATGGTAGGGGTCGATACGCTGCAGCGAGCGCAGGAAGCCCTTCGTCATCCGCGCCTTCTCGTGCGCCTTGAACTCGGCGTTGTAGTGCGGCGACTCATCGATCACCGCCATCAGCTCACGATGGATGAGATCAAGTTCGCTTGCGGTTGCTGCGTGGTAGCCAAGTTCAGGCATCTTATCCCCGCTTGAAAGCTCCGCAGTGCCGCAAACTGCACGATGCCATGTTATATCCTCCCGACAGTCCCGGCTAAAGCACGAGAACTGGTATTCTTGCTGGCTTCGGTCGGCTTGGTTAAAACGGCTCGCAAACGTCCGGGAGGAAATCGATGAGTGATAATCTGGTGTTCCAGCCGAGCGCGGCTGCAGTGGCGCGGACCCGTACCACCGCGGCCCAGTACGAAGAACTTTACGCGCGCTCGGTGAACGACCCGGACGGCTTCTGGAAGGAAATGAGCCAGCGGATCGACTGGATCAAGGCGCCGACCACGATCAAGAACACCACGTTCCAGTACCCCGACGTCTCGATCAAATGGTTCGAGGATGGGGTACTGAACATCTCTGCCAACTGCGTCGACCGGCACCTGGCGACGCGCGGCGACCAGACCGCCATCATCTGGGAAGGCGACGTGCCGGGCACGCAGGACAAGATCACCTACCGCGAACTGCATGACCGGCTCTGCCGCTTCGCCAACGTTCTCAAGGCCAACGGCGTCAAGAAGGGCGACCGAGTCACCATCTACATGCCCATGGTGATCGACACCGCTATCGCGATGCTGGCCTGCGCTCGCATCGGCGCTGTTCATTCGGTGATCTTCGGCGGCTTCTCGCCCGACTCGATCGCCGGCCGTGTCAACGACTGCGAGAGTCGGATCGTGCTCACCGCCGACGAAGGCCGCCGTGGTGGACGGACGATTCCCCTCAAGAAGAATGTCGACGAAGCGCTGCTCAAGGCGCCGGGCGTCGAAAAGGTCATTGTCGTCAAGGTAACCGGCAACGCAGTCGACATGAAACCGGGACGCGACATCTGGTACGATGATGCTGTCCAGTCGGTATCGGCGGACTGTCCGCCCGAGCCGATGAACGCCGAGGATCCGCTGTTCATCCTCTATACCTCGGGCTCGACCGGTAAGCCCAAGGGCGTGTTGCACACGACCGGCGGCTATATCGTCTGGGCTTCGCTCACCCATGAGCGCACCTTCGACTACCGCGACGGCGACATCTACTGGTGCACCGCCGACGTCGGCTGGGTGACCGGTCACAGCTACATCGTCTATGGGCCGCTGGCGAACGGCGCGACCACGCTGATGTTCGAGGGCGTGCCCAGCTACCCCGATGCCGGGCGCTTCTGGCAGGTGGTTGAGAAGCACAACGTCAATATCTTCTACACCGCACCCACGGCCATCCGTGCACTGATGGGTGCCGGTGCCGAGTATCCCGACAAGTACAAGATGCAGTCGCTGCGCCTGCTCGGCTCGGTGGGTGAGCCGATCAATCCCGAGGCCTGGCTCTGGTACCACAAGCATGTCGGCAAGGAGCGCTGCGAGATCGTGGACACCTGGTGGCAGACCGAGACGGGAGGCTTCATGATCACGCCGCTTCCCGGCGCGATTCCCGCCAAGCCCGGATCTGCGACCAAGCCGTTCTTCGGCGTGCAACCAGTGGTGCTCTCGCCCGAGGGCAGGTTGCAGGAGCAGACGAAGGCCGAAGGCGTGCTGTGCATCAAGGACAGCTGGCCCGGGCAGATGCGCTCGGTATATGGCGACCACGAGCGCTTCGTGCAGACCTATTTCAGCCAGTACAAGGGCTACTACTTCACGGGCGACGGCTGTCGCCGCGACGAGGACGGCTACTACTGGATCACTGGCCGCGTCGACGACGTGCTGAACGTCTCGGGGCACCGCATCGGCACTGCCGAGGTCGAAAGCGCACTGGTTGCACACGAAAAGGTCGCAGAGGCCGCAGTGGTCGGCTATCCGCACGACATCAAGGGGCAGGGCATCTACTGCTACGTCACCCTGATGCACGGAGAGGCCGGCGACGACGCGCTGAAGACCGAACTGCGGAACTGGGTGCGCCGCGAAATCGGCGCCATCGCTTCACCCGACCTGATCCAGTTCGCGCCTGGCCTGCCCAAGACCCGCTCGGGCAAGATTATGCGCCGCATCCTGCGCAAGATTGCCGAGAACGACTACGGTTCGCTGGGTGATACCACGACGCTGGCCGACCCCGGTGTCGTGAACGACCTGATCGACAACCGGCAGAATCGTTAGCGACAGTCCCCTCTCCGTCAGGAGAGGGGGAACCGCCACGCTGTCGGCTGGCGAGAGATGCGGGCGAGGCTGTGCTGATCTGCCTCGTCCAAGGCTCCCCGGTTTCGCCGCACTTTGAGGCGACAAGCGCGGCTCCTGTTCCCCGAGACCCGATATGCGCCTCGCCACGACCCTTCTCGCGACGATAGTTGCCGTTTGCTCGACACCGGCCATGGCACAGTCCATCGAGCAGATGGCGGGCCAGATGATCGTCGTCGGCTTCCAGGGGACGACGGTGGAGAGCCCGGGCGTGGTGGCGGCGCGCCGGCAGATCGCGGACGGAACCATCGGCGGGGTCATGTATCTCAAGACCAACGTCGCGAGCCGCGGTGACGTTGTCGCGATGAACGAGGCCTTCGTTGCGGCGGCGCCTCCCGGACTGCCGCCGTTCATCACGCTCGACCAGGAGGGGGGGCTCGTCGAGCGACTGGACCGGTCGGTGGGATTCAAGGAGATCGCGCCGGCTCAGACGATTGCCGACCGATACACGCCCCAGCAGTCGCGTCCGATCTACGAGGACATGGCGGAGGGACTGCGGGACTGGGGCTTCAACGTCAACTTTGCCCCCGTGGTGGACCTCTCGATCAATCCCGATAACCAGGTGATCGCCAAGAACGGCCGGGCCTATGGCAAGACCGCCGACGTGGTGACGGCTTATGCCGGCGAGGTGATCGCGGCGCACCACGACGCGGGACTCGTCACCGCGCTCAAGCACTTTCCCGGGCATGGCTCGTCCACCGCGGACAGCCACGAGGGATATGTGGACATCACCCGGACCTGGAAACCGGCCGAACTCGACCCTTATCAGGCGCTGATCGCCGGCGGCTACGAGGATTTCGTGATGGTGGGTCACCTCATCGACACCGAGGTCGACCCATCCGGCGTACCGTCCAGCCTGTCTGAGCCCTGGATCAACGGCGTGCTGCGCGGCAAGGTCGGTTTCACCGGCGTGGTGATCACGGACGACCTCGAGATGGGCGCGATCCGCCAGCACTACGGGTTGGAGGAGACGGTAACGCGGGCGGTGCGTGCGGGCGTAGATGTGCTTCTATTCTCCAATACGGCCAAGCCCCGCGCCTCGCTGGGCGAGGAAATCCAGAGGATCCTTGTCGATGAGGCCAGCGCCGATCCCGCGTTCAGGACCCGCATCGAGGAAAGCTACAGGCGCATCGTCGCGCTGAAGCAGCGGATCGGTAGCTGAGGTTTTCCCCACCTGAGGGCGGAGTGGTGTCGAAAGCGCTCCCGCATTATGGGTCAATTAGGCTAAACTCCGCCTCCCGGAGACGACGAAGGTATTGAGCATGAGTGAAGAGGCGAGAGAGGTAAGGCGCGTTCGGGCGCTGTTCCTCTCTGACGTGCACCTCGGCATGCGACCAACCCGAATCCACCAGTTGCTCGATTTCCTGCGCTGGCACGACGCAGAGACGATCTATCTGGTGGGTGACATCGTCGACGGCTGGCGCCTCGCCAAGGCCTGGTACTGGCCACCGGAATACCATCAACTGGTGGAGATCTTCCTCGAGAAGGCGCTGAGCGGCACGCGTATTGTCGTGGTGCCCGGCAACCACGACGAGTTCCTGCGCGAGTACCTCGGCACCTATTTCGGCGAGGTCGAGTTCGTCGATCGCACCATCCACACCACGGCGCAGGGCAAGACCTATGTGGTGATCCACGGCGACCAGTTCGACGTGGTGGTGGCGCATGCCAAGTGGCTGGCCCATGTCGGTGACTGGGCCTATCGTGCCGCGTTGCGCATCAATATCGCCGTCAACTGGGTGCGCCGCCGCATGGGGCTGACCTACTGGTCGCTCTCGGCCTGGGCCAAGCACAAGGTGAAGAACGCCGTCTCTGTGATTGGCCGCTTCGAGGAGGCTCTGACGCTGGAGGCACGCGACAGCGGCGCGGACGGCGTCATCTGCGGCCACATCCACTATGCGGACATGCACGAACGGCTAGGCATCCACTACGTCAACACCGGCGACTGGGTGGAAAGCTGCACGGCTGTTGCCGAAACGCACGAGGGCGTGCTCGAACTGCTGCACTGGACTGAGAACCCCCAGCCCCGGAAGCCCAGGCGGCTGCGCCTGCGTCGGACGCCGGTGGCGCCGGGCGAGTAACCCCCGGGCACGCCATGACGCGCCCCTACGTCAGTCTCGTTGATTCCCGACCCATCTCGTGAGCAAGTCGCGGTGTGCGGTGGATTCTCCCGCCCGGAGCACACTCATGTCGCCCCCGTCCTCGACCGCGCGCCGGGTTTCGCCCGAACTGCGTGCGGCCGTTTACCATTTTGCGGTTTTCGGTACGACCGGTGTGTCTTCGGTCTATTTCGGGGTCTGGCTCGCCAACCGCGGGATAAGTCCCGACGAGATCGGCATAATCAACGCTGCGCCGCTCCTGCTCATGCTGCTGGTGAACCAGCTGGTCGGACGCATCGCCGACCGCATGCCCGATTGGCGCGGGGTGATCATCGTGCTGTCGTTGGTCGCGGGCGCGGTGCCGATTGGGCTGTTCTTCGTTTCCGGCTTTTGGGGCGTACTGCTGATCTACGCGCTCTCGGTAATGCCGGCCTTCGCGCTCGTCCCCGTCGTCGACGCCGCGACGCTTCGCATGACGCAGCGCCGAGGTACCGACTTCAGTGCCGTGCGCGCCTGGGGAACGGTCGGCTTTATGGTGACGACTGGTGCCTCAGGTCCGCTCATCGCTTGGTTGGGCGACGCAGCCTACGTTCCCATCTTCGTTGCCTTCGCCCTGCTGCGCGCGCTGTTGGCTTTCCAACTGCCGCAGTTTCGCGCAGTGACGCCTGACGACATCGGACCGGCTGCCCGCAGGGCGTCTGGCC
>JAEYZJ010000286.1 GCA_023430705.1 Pseudomonadota bacterium
GCGTGCCGGTCGATGCCGGGCCGGACAACCGCATCCGCATCGTCGGCCGCTCATCGCAGGGCGTCACCGTCTTCAACACCGCCGAAGGCGAGAAGGTGGTGTCGGTCGAGCGCATCAGCGAACCGGAGGGCGGGGACGACGCCGAGCCCGAAGCCGATGCGCCGGAAGGCGGCGAGGCGGAGTGATCCGCTGGCAGTAGCGAAAAACAGGAAAGCCCGTCCATCGCGACGGGCTTTTCTTTGCGGGGGTACGGGGAGCATGGGCGCAGCGGAATGTTCCCTCGCCCATATTGATATTTAGCGCGCAACGGGCTTGCTTCAAGTCCCCACCCGTCGCCTAAAGGACACCTCCCAGGACGGAGGTATGCCTTGACTGAACATGGTGTGGTGATCGCGGGTGCCGGGCCGACCGGGCTCATGCTCGCGGCGGAACTGCGGCTTGCCGGCGTCGAGGCGCTGGTAATCGAGAAGCGGATCGGGCGCGAGCGCATCCAGCCGGGGGCGCTGGGGCTCCATGCGCGGACCCTCGAAGTCTTCGACCAGCGCGGCATTGCCGGGCGGTTCCTCGCCGAGGGCGAGCCGATGCAGGTGCTCGGCTTTGCCGGCGTGCGGCTCGACATCAGCGCGTTTCCGACGCGGCATCCCTACGGGTTGTCGCTGGTGCAGCGGCGCAGCGAGCGCATCCTGCTCGAATGGGCCGAGGAACTGGGTGTCGTCATCCGGCGCGGGGCCAGCGTCAGCGGGTTCGACGAAGACGGCAGCGGAATTGTCGTCGAGCTGGACGACGGACAGCGGGTGCGGGCGCAGTACCTCGTCGGCTGCGACGGCGGCCGCAGCTTCGTGCGCAAGGCCGCAGGAATCGGCTTTCCGGGGGCGGACCCGACCATCAGCCACCTGCTCGCCGAGGCGGAGCTCGAAGGGGAACCCAAATGGGGCCTGGGCAGTGACGCCGTGGGCACCCATGCGCTGAGCCCGGCAGCGGACGGCAAGGCGAGTATCCTCGTCACCGAGCGGGGCGTCGGCACGGCGGAGCCAACCCTCGAACTCCTGCGGGAGGCGATGATTGCGCATCACGGCACCGATCACGGCGTCCGCAATCCCACCTACATCACCCGCTTCACCGACATGACGCGGCAGGCCGAGGCATACCGCAAGGGCAGGGTGCTTCTCGCCGGGGACGCGGCGCACGTCCACTATCCCGCCGGGGGCTTCGGCATGGGGCTCGGCATTCAGGAAGCGGTCAACCTCGGTTGGAAGCTGGCGGCGGTGGTGAAGGGCGAGGCTCCCGAAATGCTGCTCGACAGCTACCATGACGAGCGTCATCCGGTGGCGGCGGAGCTTCTGCGCTACACCATGGCGACGGTGGCGCTCGGCCGGGCGGACGCGCGGACCGAGGCGCTGGCGGGGATCGTCAGGGAACTGGTGGGTCTGGACGAGGCGAAGCTGGTGACGGCCGGCCGCATGTCCGGGCTCGCCGTCCGGTACCCGCTGGGTGAAAGCCATCCGCTGCTCGGTCGCCGCATCCCCGACCTCGAACTGTCGACGGATAGGGGGACGGTGCGGCTCTTCACGCTGCTCCACGATGCGCGGGGGTGCTGGTTGACCTGGGGCAGCAACCGCTGGGCGGTGCCGGCCCATGGAGCGACCGCGTCCGCCACGTCGTCGCGCGCTACCATGGAACGTGGGAGTTGCCGGTGGTCGGGCCGGTCGCGGGCCCGGCGGCCGTTCTGGTGCGGCCCGACGGACACGTGGCCTGGGTCGGCGATGGCACCGACGCCGGCCTCGTCGAGGCGCTAGAACGCTGGTTCGGACCCGGCTTGTCCCTGCGCGAAACTGTACCGGGCGTACGGTGACAGACGACAGCGAATAGGTAATATGACTCGCCGCGGTCCCGACGGGATCGCGGTGGGCGCGCTCGTGAGCGCCGCCGGTGACGCCGTGACTGTCCAGATGCAGCGGGGGGCGCCATGATCAGTTTCGTCACTGCCGCCGGGCTCGGGAAGCCCCTGCGGCACCTGCTGCCGCAGCTCAGGCAGCCGGCGCGGCGCTGGACCTATGAACGGCTGGCCCGCCGGCGGCGCGTACCGATGGGAACGTGGATCTTCACCGATCACGAGCGGCTGTCGGCCTTCGAGCTCAACGTCGCGGCCGACGTGGCCAGCCAGCTTCGCCGGGCGGGCTGCCGGGTGCTGAACCACCCCGCCACGGTGCGGAGCAGGATGAACCTTCTCGAGGCGCTCCATGCCGCCGGCATCAACGCCTTCCGCGCCTACCGCGCCGACGAGCAGCCGAAGCCGCACCGCTTTCCGGTGTTCATCCGCCGCGAGTTCGACCATCGCGGCGACGCCCGCAACCTGATCGGGAGCCAACCCGAGCTGGACGCCGTACTCGCTGCCCTCCGCGCCGAAGGCGTGCCGCTGCAGGGCAGGCTGGTCATCGAATATGCGGCCAGCGAGGCAGCGCCGGGCATCTGGTATCGAGGCTCGGCCTATTGCGTCGGCGGCACCGTCATCCCGCATCACATGGCGCTCGACGATCACTGGCAGGTCAAGGACGGCTTCGGAAAGGCTGCGCTCGAGACCTCTGCGCGGCGCGACCATTTCATCGCTGCCGAACGGGACTTCGTCATGGAAGGAGGGCATGTCGACCTGCTGCGGCGGGTGTTCGACATTGCCGGGATCGATTACGGCCGGGCGGATTTCGGTTTCCTCGGCGACCGGCTGCAGGTCTACGAGATCAACACCAACCCGACCCACGGCCATCCGGCGCGCGTGTTCGGCAACATCCACCCCGAGCGCGAAGCGACGCTGCGCTTCAGCGAGCAGCGGTTGCACGAGGCGCTGGACGCGATCGACACGCCCGGCTCAGGGAGTGTGGCGCTGGCCGGGCCGCTGCTCGCCGAGCAGCGCAACCTCTTCCCCCTCCTGCCGGCAGGCTTGCGACGCCCGTGATCACGCTCGCCGAGGAACCCGGCTTCGATTTCGGCTCGGGCGAGTACCGCGTGTTCTTCTCGCGCTTCGGCCTCACGCCGTTCCAGCATCCGGACTGGCTGGCGCCGTTCTACCGGCGGCTGCCGTCGAGTGCAGGGCACCTGCCCCTGATCCTCGTCGGCCGCGCTGCCGACACCGGCGAGCTGCGTTGCGTGATTCCGCTCCTCAGGGACGACCGGGGCGTGCGCCCGCGTATCGCCTTTGCGTCCCTCGGGGTAACCGACTATGCCGCGCCCGTGCTGCACCCGCTCGCGAGCACCGGGTTGGCCTTGCGGCCACTCCTCGAGGACCTCGTGGGCGAGCACGATCTGGACCTTGGTCCCATCCGTCACGATCACCTGCCGCTATGGGCGCAACTATGCGGACCTCTGCCGGCGGTGCCCCTCGAGTACGGGACGCACGCCGTCCCGGTCAGCGGGCCGGCGGCGGCATGGCGGAAGTCCACCTACGGAACGCGGCTGCGGGCCCTGCGCCGCAAGGCGCGGCGGATGTCGGAACTGGGGGATTTGCGACTGGAGATCGTTGAGGGCAGTGATGCCGCCGCCGCCATGGCACAGGCGGCGACGTTCCGGGTCGGGCGCTTCGACGGGGACCCGCTGCAGGTGAAGGCCTCGGCGGCATTTTACGCGGAGGTGGCCGCCAGCGAGGGTGGCTTGGCGCGCACGTTCCTGCTGCGCAGCGGCGGGGGGCTCGCGGCGATCATGTTCGGCCTCGTGCACGGGCGGCGGTTCCACTACGTGGTGCTGGCCTGCAACTACGCCGGGTTCGCGCGGTTCTCGCCCGGGCTGATGATTCTCGACATGGCGATCGAGCACTGGATCGGCGCCGGCGGCGACGTGTTCGACTTCACCATTGGCGACGAACCCTTCAAGGCGGCCTTCGGCTGCACCCGCACGCCGATGTACACCATCAGCACCGCCGGGCCGCCGGCCGGCGGATCGGCCTAGCTCCTGAGGCCGGGCGCTTCCTGCCCGGTGCTCTCCACGTACTCGGTATAGCCCCCGCCATAGGTCCGGATGCCATCGGGCGTCAGCTCCAGCACGCGGTTCGACAGCGCGGCGAGGAAGTGCCGGTCGTGCGAAACGAAGAGCATCGTGCCTTCGTACTGGGCGAGCGCCGCGATCAGCATCTGCTTGGTCGCGATGTCGAGGTGGTTGGTCGGCTCGTCGAGGACCAGCAGGTTCGGCGGATCGAAGAGCAGCAGGGCCATCACGAGCCGCGCCTTCTCACCGCCGGAGAGCACGCGGCACTTCTTGTCGATGTCGTCACCGGGAAAGCCGAAGCAGCCGGCCAGCGCGCGCAGCGGGGCCTGGCCCGCCTGGGGGAAGGCATCCTGCAGGGTCTCGAACACTGTGCGGTCGCCATCGAGCAGGTCCATCGCGTGCTGGGCGAAGTAGCCGAGCTTGACGCTGGGGCCGCGGCGGACCGTGCCGTCGTCGGGCTCGTCCGCGCCCGCGACGAGCTTGAGCAGGGTCGACTTGCCGGCGCCGTTGACACCCATGATGCACCAGCGTTCCTGCCGCCGGATGTGGAAGTCGAAGCCATCGTAGATCGTGCGGCTGCCGTAGCGCTTGGAGACCGACTTCAGCAGCACCACGTCCTCGCCCGAGCGGGGGGCAGGGCGGAACTCGAAGGCGATGGTCTGCTGGCGCCGGGGCGGTTCGACCTTTTCGATCTTGTCGAGCTTCTTGACCCGGCTCTGCACCTGCGCGGCGTGGCTGGCGCGGGCCTTGAAGCGCTCGATGAAGGCGACTTCCTTTGCGAGCATGGCCTGCTGGCGCTCGAACTGGGCCTGCTGCTGCTTGTCCGACAGGGCCCGCTGCTGGGTGTAGAACTCGTAGTCGCCCGTGTAGCTGGTCAGCGTTCCGCCATCGATCTCGACGATCTTGTTGACGATACGGTTCATGAACTCGCGATCGTGCGAGGTCATCAGGATGGCGCCCGGATAGCCCTTGAGGAAGGCTTCGAGCCAGATCAGGCTTTCGAGGTCGAGGTGGTTGCTCGGTTCGTCGAGCAGCAGCACGTCGGGAGCCATCAGCAGGATGCGGGCCAGCGCGACGCGCATTTTCCAGCCGCCCGAAAGCGCGCCGACATCGCCCTCCATCATCTCCTGCGAGAAGCCGAGGCCGGCGAGCACCTCGCGGGCGCGGCCATCGAGCGAGTAACCATCGAGCTCCTGGAAGCGCCCCTGCACCTCGCCGTAGCGCTCGATGATCTCGTCCATCCGGTCGGCCTGCTCGGGGTCGGCCATGGCAGCCTCGAGTCCGGCCATCTCGGCCATGAGCTCGCTCACCGGGCCGGCGCCGTTCATCACTTCGGCGACCACCGGGCGGCCGCTCATCTCGCCCACGTCCTGGCTGAAGTAGCCGATGGAGACGCCGCGATCGACCGCGACCTGTCCCTCGTCGGGCTGCTCCTCGCCCACGATCATGCGGAAGAGCGTCGTCTTGCCGGCGCCGTTGGGCCCGACGAGCCCTGCCTTCTCGCCCCTCAGCAGCCCGGCGGACGCTTCGATGAAGACGATCTGCTTGCCGTTCTGCTTGCTGATGTTCTCGAGGCGGATCATGCGAATTCCAGAAACTGAAAAGCCGCCCATGGGGCGGCCGCGAATGCGATTGCGGACGAGTTACAGGAGAAGGCGCCCGAGCGAAAGGCGTTTGCGCACCGCAGGCGCGGACCGGGGGGCGCTATTGCCCCGCCAGTCGCGCCGAGAACGCCATCTCGCGCTGGAACCAGCGGACGATGGCGTTCATGGTCTGGCTGGAACGTTCCTCGCGCCAGGCGACGAACCACTTCCCGGGTCGCGATACGACGCCGAGCGGTGCGACGAGGCGCTTCTGCGCGATGGCATCCCAGATGGCGGGGCCGGGGCCGATGGCCACGCCGATTCCGGCCTCGGCCGCCTGTACGCTGTAGTTGAGCGCGTCGTACCAGATCGTCTCGCGCGCCGGCAGGTCGACTCCGGCCTCGCGGGCCCAGTTCGTCCACATGTCGGGCGGCCAGCGGATGTCGAGGCGCGGCACCGACCACAGGTCGCCCAGGTCGAAGCCGTCGCGCGCGAGCTTGGGACTGATCACCGGGCCGAAGGTCTCGGGCCCGATCTCGACCACCCGCATCCCGGGAATGTCGAGCGGCACGCCCACCCCGACATAGATGTCGATCGAGCGGTCCGCCGGGTTGATCTCGCGGGTCCAGGTGGTGACCCGGACGGACTTGCCGTTCAGTTCGGCATCGAGGGCAGGCAGGCGCGGCACCAGCCAGCGCAGCAGGAACGTGTCGGGGGCCGTCAGCATGATGGTGCCGTGATAGGCGGAGCGGAGGTGCTCGACCCCGCGGGTGATCGAGGCAAAGGACTCGGTGACCGTAGCTGCGAAGGCGGTAGCCTCGGGGGTGAGGCGCATGGAACGGTTGCCGCGCTCGAACAGCTGGATGCCGAACTCGTCTTCCAGGTTGCGGATGTGCCGGCTGACCGCACCGCTAGAGACGCGCAGTTCCTCGGCGGCACGGCGAACGCTGCCGAGGCGCGCAGCAACTTCGAAGGCCCGGATCGCGTTCAGCAGGTGCAGCATGGTCATCTCAGGAAAAGTCAACCGAACGGCTGAAATGTATGCTGTTGCGGGGCAGCGGTCTATCTTACCTTCGCCTATGATCTGCGGGGATTTGAGGGCGATCGTTGGCGTTACGCGGCCGGTCACGATCCAGCAGTTTTTTGGATCGACCACAGGGCGACGACGTGACCACAGCATCCCACCGCATCATCATCGACTGCGATCCTGGCCATGACGACATGGCGGCGATCCTCCTGGCGGCATCCAGCCCCGCCATCACGATCGAAGCCATCACCACGGTCTGCGGCAACGCCTCGGTGGAGAACACCACGCGCAATGCGCTGCGCATCGTGGAGGCGTTCGGGCTCGACGTGCCGGTCTATCGCGGCGCCCAGCAGCCGCTGTTGCACCGCTACGAGTTTCCCGCCGCGTTCCACGGTCCTTCCGGCCTCGACAGTGCCGGCGTCGAACTGCCGGCCCCGACGCGCTCGGTGGCCGCGGGCCACGCGGTCGATGCGATCATCCGGCTGGTGGAAGCCAATCCCGGCGAGATCACCCTGGTCGTGGTCGGGCCGATGACGAACGTGGCGCTGGCGCTGGCGCTGAGGCCCGATCTCGCTCCGGCCATCCGGCAGATCGTCTTCATGGGCGGCTCGGCGGGAGAGGGCAACGTCACTCCGGCGGCCGAGTTCAACATCTGGGCCGATGCCGAGGCAGCGCGCATGGTGTTCCGCTCCGGCGTGCCGCTCGTGATGTTCGGGCTCAATGCCACGCACCAGACCCTGCTGCGGCGCGAAGACGTGCTGGCGGTCCGCACTGCGCATCCGGGAGAGAACGTCGTCGCCGACATCCTCGACTTCTACTGCGGCACCTATTACCGGTTCGCCGGCAACGACAAGCCGGGGGCGCCTCTGCACGATCCGTGCTGCATCGCCTGGCTCATCGACCCGAGCCTGTTCGAGATCGAGCAGCGGCCGGGCGAGGTGATCGTTTCCCAGGACGAAGCCTATGGGCAGACGCTGATCGACCTCCGGCCGCAGGATCCGTCGCATGATACGCGCATCAAGAATGTCGGCGTCGCCATGAAGGCGGATGCGCCACGCTTCGCCGAACTGGTCACCCGGGCAATGATCTGGGCGGCCGGACGAGTTTCTTCCAAACAATAGAGGTGCCAACGTGAACACCGTGAAGCTTTCCATTCTCGCCGGCCTCGCGGCCAGCATGTTTGCCGGCACTGCGCTGGCGCAGGACAAGACGCTCAACATGATCGTCATCGAGGGCGGCGACACGACGGCCATGCAGGCCGTTGTCGACGCCTACAAGGCCAGCAACCCCGGCGTTGCAATCAACCTGCAGGCCTATCCGTTCGCCCAGTTCTTCCAGGTCGCCGAACTGCGCCTGCGCTCGGGCGATGCCGGCATCGATCTCGTCTATGTCGATGCCCCGCTGATGGCGAGCTACGCTTCGCGCGGCTTCCTGTCGCCGATCGATGCGTCGATCGATACCGCGTCGCTGGTGCCGAGCGCGCTCGAGGCCGGCAAGTATGACGGCACCCAGTACGCGCTGCCGATCAACAACTCCGCGCAGGTGATGTTCTTCAACAAGACCCTGTTCGAACAGGCCGGGATCACGCCGCCGGCCGGGCTGAGCGCCGGCGAGACCGCGTCGCAGGCCGATGTCGACACGCTCGCCTCGACCGAGCGCTGGACCTGGGAGCAGGTGGCCGACGCGGCGCAGAAGCTGACCGTCAAGGACGGCGGCCGCACCACGACCTACGGCTTCTCGGTCGAACAGTTCGGCGAGCTCTACCAGCTGCAGCCGTTCGGCGAGTCGCTGGGCACCGACGTGATCGGGCCGGACGGCGTGACGGCGTCGGGCTATCTCGACAGCGAGGCCTGGACCAAGGCCGCGACGTTCTGGAGCGATCTCTACAACAGCTGGGGCGTCAGCCCGAAGGGCCTCGGGTATGGCGAGGGCGCGCAGCTCTTCACCAATGGCCAGCTCGCCATGTTCGCCGGCGGCACCTGGAACATCCCGATCCTGTCAGCCACCGACGTCGAATTCGGCGTCGCGCCGTACCCCTATTTCGAGGGCGGCAAGGTGCTGACCCCGACCGGGTCGTGGTATGTCGGCGTCAACGTCGCCTCCGCTAACCAGGCAGAGGCAATGGCTTTCGCCTCCTACCTCACCACCAGCCCCGAGGGCACCAAGGTCTGGTTCGACACGCTGCAGCAGCTGCCGACCTACAAGCCGCTGCTCGAGGAGATCAGCACGTCGGCCGAGTACGACGCGTTCCCGCAGAACGTCTTCCGGCTCGGCGTCTACGACTCGCTGAACACGGCCAAGGCCCGTCCGGTCACGGCCGCCTACGGGCAGCTGCAGGACGCCTTCCGCACCGCCTTCACGGATATCTCGAACGGCGTGCCGGTTGCCGATGCGCTCAAGAGCGCGGTGCAGAAGTTCGAAAGTGCCGCCAGCCGCGTGGCGCAGTAATCCATCCTGTCCATCCCCTGGCGTCCCCGGTGTCCTGACCACCCGGGGGCGCAACTACCGGAAAACGGCGTGACCCGCACACGATCTCCACTAGTGCTGATCGCAGCGCTGCTCGCACCAGCGATTGCTGGCCTCGTCGTTTTCCGGCTCTACCCGATCGGACTTGCCGTCGGGGACAGCTTCTTCAACATGGTCCGCGGCCAGCAGGTGTTCGTCGGGCTCGACAACTACCTCGCGCTGATCAACGACTCGGTGTTCTGGAAGTCGCTGCAGGTGACCTTCTGGTTCAACCTGCTGATCAATCCGATCCAGATCGCCCTGTCCCTGGGGCTCGCGCTGCTCTACGTGCAGAAGTTCCGCGGCATCAGCTTCTACCGCTTCCTGTTCCTCATCCCGATCGGGGTGTCGCTGCCTGTGGCGGTGATCATCTGGCGCATCATGCTGAGCCAGGACGGGCTGGTGAACGGGCTGATCGGCATCGCCGGCATTCCGGCGCAGCCGTGGCTGACGTCGGAGGCGCTGGCGCTCTACTCGATCATCGCCATCGCCACGTGGAAGGGGATCTCCTACTGGATGATCTTCATCATCGGCGGGTTGCAGAACATCTCGACCGAGGTCTACGAGGCGGCCAGGCTCGATGGCGCCGTCGCCTGGCAGCGCCTGTGGTACATCACGCTGCCGCTGCTGCGCCCCACGCTGCTGTTCGTGCTGGTCGCCGACGTCTCGATCAACTTCCTGCTGTTCGCGCCCATCTTCATGCTGACGCAGGGTGGTCCGGCGGATTCGACCAACGTGCTGATGTACGAGGCCTACAAGTCGGGCTTCGTGTTCGGCGACATGGGGCGCGCCATGGCGATCATCGTCGTGGTGGTGCTCATCCTTCTCGTCATCGTCGGGTTGCAGTTCCGCCTGCTGTCCGGCAAGCCGGAGCGCAAGTGATGGCCCGTCCCGTTCGCCAGGGGCTGACCCTGGGCTTCAAGCACCTCGGCTACATCGTGGTCGCCTTCGTCTTCGTGCTGCCGCTGTGGTGGGCCGTGGTCTCCTCGCTGCGGCCGAACATGGAGGTGTTCGCGGACATCTTCCCGTTCACGCCCAAGGCGCTGCTGCCGGCACCGTTCTCGCTCGAGGCCTACGAGGGCGTGATCCAGCGCGGCTTCGGGCAGATCATCGGCAACACCATGCTCGTCGCGGTCATCACCATGATCGGCGGGCTGATCGTCAACGGCGCGGCGGGCTTCGCCTTCGCGGTGTTCGACTTCAAGGGCAAGAGGATCATCCTGACGCTGATCATCATCAGCTTCATGCTGCCCTTCGAGGCGATCGCGCTGCCGCTCTACACGGTGACGCTGCAACTGGGCTGGCTCGACAACATCGCGGCGCTGATCGTTCCCAGCATCGCCAACGGGCTGGCCGTCTTCCTCTTCTACCAGTTCTTCAGGGAAGTGCCGAAGGACTACCTCGAGGCCGCCCGGCTGGATGGGGCGAACTGGATCGACGTGCTGCGCCACGTCTACATTCCGCTGTCGATCCCCACCTGCATCAGTGCCGGATTGCTGCTGTTCATCTTCCAGTGGGAAGCCTTCCTGTGGCCGCTGCTCGCCATGCCGAGCCAGCAGTTCAAGGTGATCCAGGTCGGCATGGCCGCGTTCCAGCAGCAGTACCAGACGATCTGGAACCAGCTGTTCGCGGTCGCGGTGATCACGGCGCTGATCCCGATCGCGCTGCTCCTGCCGCTGCAGCGCTACTATGTGCAGGGCCTCGCCGGGGCGGGCCTCAAGGGGTAGCGCGCGGTCACTGCAGGCCGATGAACTTGAAGGGTTCGGACGGCTTGAAGTCGGCGTTGGCGAGACCTGAGTACGTGTTGGTCTCCTGAACGCCGAGGTCGAGCAGCAACACCTTGCCGGTCTCGGCCGAGAGGTCGAACTCGTTGACATCGACCCAGAAGACGTTGGGCGTCAGCGCGGACTCGAAGAAGTAGAGCTTGCGCTTCTGGTCCGAGACGGTGCGCCAGCGGGTCGAGGATATGTTCGGCTGGTTCGGAGTGCTGATGCCGAACGGCACCGAGACGTTGCGAACCACGCTGAAGACACTTGCGATGGTCTCGAGCTGGTCGGCCGCCTTGGGGATCGCATGCACGTAGAAGGTCGCGCGGGCGAACCGGTCGGATGCCCGGTTGGTGCCGGGAAGGAAGACCGTGCCGCCGATCTGCTCCCAGTATTCCTCCATCGCGAGTTGCTTCTCGAAGATCGGCGAGTTGGTCATTACCTGGTAGTCGCGGCTGTGGTGGATCACCTGCTTGCCGTCGATGTACTCGATGATGGCGCTGTCGCCGCTGGCATCGGAGATGGCGAGGTGCAGTGTGGCCAGGCGATCCTCGCCGGGAAGCTTGGCGGTGACCAGCGTGAAGGGCTCCTTCTCGAGCGCGTCGACCGCTTCGGCCACGGTGGCAAAGTTGTCGAGCACATACTGGGTCCAGGCCGCGATGCTCAGCCCGGGAGTGCTGCCGTCGTAGTCGGGATAGGATGACTCGGCGAGCCACAGCAGGTTGGCGACAAGGCCCGCTTCATTCATCCCGTCGGTGGTCGAATTGTCGTTGGCCGAGGCGATTACGCTCCCATACTTCGATGTCCACTCGACGGAGTTGGGTCCTGCGTTGCCGGAGCGCTGCATGCCGCGCGGGAAGACCCACAGGTCGGTGTTTATGTCGGTCTTCCAGTCCATGGACCGGCCGGTGACGACCTCGTTGTTGTCGCCCAGGTAGACGAGCCGTGTGCACGCCTCCGCCGCGGGGCTCGCGAACATGGTCGCGCACATGAGAACCCCAAGGCCGGCTTTCATCAAAGACGGTTTTGCAGGAAGCATGATTTCCTCCACTCGATGAGCGAACGGGAAGGCCAGGCCGGGCGTCGTGGTCACCGTCGGCAAGGCGCACATTCAACGAGCGAAAGGGACTTCTGTCGCTCCGCGGGCGGGAGACGGCCATCCTGAAAGCCTGCCCGGAGCGCTCGGTGATCCGGTCCAAACGCGGGGCGGAGCGAAGCTGTTCCCGTCCGTCTTGCCGCCGGAGCCTGTTCCGATAGACTTCCGTGGCGTTCAGAAGGGGGAAGGCGATGGAGGAATCGACCGCCAACGTGGCCCGGCGCCCGGTGGGCATGCGCCTGGCGCTCCTCGTCGTGGGGCTGCTGGTCGCGTACAGTCCCAGCTACGTCAACGTCGTGCTCCGCCATCTCGGGGTGACCTGGGAGTTCATCCGGGGGCCCCAGTCGGTGCTGCTCTGGAACTGGCTGGCGGTCGCGGCCCTCGTTCTCTACATCCTCGTCGTCGAGCGCCGGTCGCTCGCCTCGGTGGGCCTGCGCCGTCCCGTCGGCGCGGACATCACCTGGGCCATGATTTTTGCCGGCATGGGGCTCGGGGCCTCTTCGCTGGTGGCCGGACTGCTGCCGCCGACGCCTTCGACGGGCATGGCCCAGCTGATGGCCCTGCCGCTGCCGGTGATCGTCGGCATCGTCATCACCACCGCCACGACCGAGGAGCTTCTGTTCCGGGGGTACCCCGTCGAACGTCTCGGAGAGGCGACCGGCAGCATCTGGATCGGCGTTGCCTTCAGCCTCGGCCTGTTCGTCCTCCCGCACGTCCTGTTCTTCGGCCCGACCTGGCTGCTGCAGCAGGGCGTCGGCGTCGTGCTCGCCTACGGGCTCTATGTGTGGCGACGGAACCTCTTCGCATCGATGGTGATGCACGGCATCGGGAATGCGCCGCTGATCTACCTGTCGGCCACTGCCGCCTGAGGCCGGCGGCCGGAACATCTGCGCCGGGGAGACATTCCCTCTCCATCAGCGCATGGAGCTCCCCGATGACAGACCCTGTCCGGCGAACGATGAGGCTGTCTGGCGGCGGCACTCTCTCATACGCCGTGGCGGGCGAACCTTCGCGGCCCGCCATCCTTCTCGTTCACGGCTTTCCCAGTTCCTCGCGGACGTTTCGCAACGTGCTGCCTGCGCTGGGCGAGGTCGCCTTCGCGATCGCCCCCGACATGCCGGGCTTCGGGCAGTCGGACGTATTGCCCGAGCCGTCGTTCGACGCCATCGCGACAGCCATCGCGGAGCTGCTGGACGAGCTCGGGGTCGGCCGCCGCTACATCTACCTGCATGATTTCGGCGCCCCGCCGGGACTGCTCCTCGCCATGCGGCAGCCCGACCTCGTGTCGGGCCTTGTCATCCAGAACGCCAACGCCCATCCGACGGGGCTCGGCCCGCAATGGGACGCGACCCGGGCGTTCTGGGCCGACCCGAGCGAAGCGAATGCGGCAGCGGCGACCGCCCATCTCACCTTCGAGGGCACCCGGGACCAGTACGTGGCCGGCGTCCCGGAGAGCATCGCGTCCCGGATCAGTCCCGAGACCTGGGAGGAGGACTGGCGCGTCATGCAACTGCCGGGGCGTCTCGCGACGCAGCGCGCGCTGATTGCCGACTACGGAAACCATGTCGACCGCTTCGGGGCCATCGCCCGCTACTTCAGGCAGTACCGTCCCCCCGCAATGCTGCTCTGGGGCCGGCACGACCCGTTCTTCGCCCTCGCCGAAGTCGTCTCCTGGCTCGATGCCTTTCCCAGGATGGAAGCGCATATCCTCGACGCCGGCCACTTCCTGCTCGAGACCGAGGCGCCGCGCGCGGCCCGGTTGATCTCGACCTTCATCGCGGAGCGGTAGCGCCGGAATGGGGAAAGGGCGCAGCCGGGGAGACTGCGCCCTCTGGCGGGTTCTGTTCTGGAACGCGCCGGGGAGCCGGTGGCACCGATTGGGGGAATGTGCCGCCGGCTGGGGAAGGTCGGAGCGGTGCGGACCCGCTCCTTGTGTTCATGATCAGAAGGGCAGGATGGCGTCGGCGATCTGCTGGCCGTAGCGAGGCTGCTGCATCTGGGTGATCTGCCCGCGGCCGCCGTAGGAGATGCGGGCCTCGGCGATCTTGGTGGACGGGATGGTGTTTTCGGCGCCGATGTCCTCGGGGCGGACGATGCCGGCGACGATCAGCTCGCGCACCTCGAAATTGACGCGAACTTCCGAGCGGCCCTCGATCACGAGGTTGCCGTTGGGCAGCACCTGGACGACCACCGCCGCCACCTGCGTCTCGAGGCTTTCCTTGCGGTTCACCGAGCCCGAGCCGGTGTCGGCCAGGCTGCCGCTGGTCGAGATGGCGCCGTTGGCCTCGACATCGGCGAGCGGGACATTGCCGCCGAAGATGGAGCCGAGCACGCCGCCGATACTGCCTTCCGACTCCGACGTGCGGGCGCGGTTGGTCGAGTTGCTGATCTTGGCGCTGTCGTCGATGGTGACCATGATGGTCAGGATGTCGCCGATCTTGTGGGCGCGCTGATCCTTGAAGAAGCCCTTGGCCTGGGTCGAGAACAGTGAGTTGGGCTGGTACGAGGCGACGACCGGTTCGGGCATCGGCATCTGCACCGGGCGATAGCCGGCCTGCGCCGTGGGATCGGCGATGGCGGTCAGCTTGGGGGCCTGGCCGACCGAGGCGAGGTTGTCCATCGTCGAGCAGCCGGCGAGCAGGGCGGTGAAGGCAAGGGCAGCGGCGAGCTTGAGCATGTTCATGATAGTTCCTTTCGCCCCTAGAGGCCGGCGACCTTGAGCTGTGCGGCGGCGGTGGTGACTTCCACCGAGCCGTCGGCGTTGGCGACGCCGCTGACAATCTTGCGCGAGACGGAGTTCATCACCTGGACGATCTGGCCGGCGGTGGCGTCGCCGAGCGACTGGCCGAGTACGCTCAGGGTCATCGGCCCGCTGCGCAGCAGCACGGTGACCTGCGTGTTGCGGCGTACCGCGAGCGGCTCGCTGAGATCGGCGGCCTTCAGCATGACGCCGGCGCGCGAGGCGCGGCGCAGCTGCTTGCCGACGATCTGGTCGAAGCGCTCGACGCCTGAGGTGTCGGCGAACTGGAGCGGCACGCGCTTCATCTCGAGGTCCCCGGCGGTGATCGTCGCGCCGGCGGCGAGCGAGGCGGCGAGGTGCGGGACCTCGACCATCAGCTCGATGCGGCCGGAGAGTTCGACGGGCATGTCGTGGCCGGAGATGTTGAAACGGGCGCTGAAGTGGCCCGCGCCGGGCTGGTAGCCGAGGCTCGTCAGCGTCGCGGGTTCGGCCACGTTCTCGGCGCGGATGCTGATGTCGGCGACATCGAAACGGGTCTCGACCTCGACCCCCGGGCCGATCAGTCCGCGGCGCGAGAGGTCTGCCTCGATCAGGTCGTTCAGCGTCGTCGCATCGACGATGGCCGCCTGGCGCTCGACGCGGACGCTGAGGATGCCTTCCTGGCTGTACTCGAGGAGGCCGGCGCGGACAGCGGCCGAGCGGACCGCCTGCAGGCTGACGATGCCCGAGGTGCCGGGGGCGGGGGCCCGGAACAGGGCGCGCTCGGCGAGCAGCCCAGCGTCCTCGAACATGTCGCCGACGGTGACGACCGGGCGGTTGACCGAGATCTCGGCCCTGAGCGCCGGCGCCGCGAGCGCATTGGAGGCGAGGAGCGAGAACAGGGCAGGCAACAGGATCTTGTGCATCTATCGTCTCCCGGTCAGCGCAGCTGGCTCGTCGCCTGCATCATCTGGTCGGCACCGGAGAT
>JAEYZJ010000254.1 GCA_023430705.1 Pseudomonadota bacterium
GCGCAGTTCGCGCGGCTCGGCGGACTGCACCGCAACACCTTCCTCAATTCGCCCAGGGTGCTGGGTCGCGACCTGAAGCTCAAGGCCATGCCGCGGCTGCGCTTTGCCGGCCAGGTCACCGGCGTCGAGGGCTATGTCGAGAGCGCCGCCGTCGGCCTCATGGCCGGCCGGCTCGCCGCCGCCGACGCCCGGGGGGAGAGCCTTGCGGTCCCGCCTGCCACCACGGCCATGGGCGCGCTGATCAACCACATCACGGGCGGCCACATCGAGGCCGAGGCCTATTCGGGCGCCCGCAGCTTCCAGCCCATGAACGTCAATTTCGGCCTCTTCCCGCCGGTCTCGATCAGCAAGCCCGAAGGCCATGTCGGACGGTGGAAATCGACCGAGAAGACGATGGCCAAGAAGGAAGCGATCACCGCCCGCGCGCTCGACGACATCATGGGCTGGGCCTAAGCCCGCCCATCCCGGCCGTCAGGCGCGGAGCGCCCACCAGCCCATGCGCGCGATCTTCTGCCAGTCGGGCAGGTCCGGCGCCGCCGCGAACGGCGTGCGCGACCTGACGGCGAGCTCGGCCTGCCGTCCGATGATCGCGGCCGGCGCGAAGGCGGGACGGAGGGGCCGGGGCAGCAGCCTTATCGCCGCGTCCGCCTTGTGCAGATGCTCCTGCGTCAGGTCGCCGATCTGGGCCAGCGCCGCGAACAGACCCTCGCTCTCGGTGCCGGCGAGGACCTCGCCCTCCGTGACGCCGTTGGCGGCAAGGAAGTTCATCGGCAGGAAGATGCGTCCCGTCGAGGCGTTGTAGCCGAAGGCGCGGAGGTGCCCGGCGAGCGCGTGCGCCACGCCCAGGTGCCCGGCGGCATCCCCCGTCTCCACCTCGGCGCCGCCATTGAGGATCATCGCGGCCAGCTGGTAGAGCACCGACACCGTCTCGCCCGCATAGCCTTCCAGGCTCGCGAGGTCGGGCATCGGATCGTGATAGAGGTCGAACCGCCGCGCCGCGACGAGCCGCAGCAGCGGGCCCACCGGCAGGCTGTAGGCGGCGATCGCATCGAGCAGGGCTGCGGCCAGCGGGTTCTGGCGCACGTTGCCGTGCGCCTCGCCCTTCAGCGCGTCCGCCCACCACTGCAGCCTGATCTCGCCGGCCGCCGGCTCCCGCGCCCGGTCGCGGATGGAGGCAACGTCGGCTGCGAAGGCATAGAGCGCCTGCACGGCCCCCTGCTCGGGCTGCTTCATGAACAGCGAGGCGAAGTAACGGTCCCGGTCGGCTTCCTTGAGAAACGTCGCGGCGTAGTCGCCCTGCCCGGCGCCGGCTTCGCTCATCGGGCGTTCTCGACGGCGATCAGCGCCGCGCCCACCGCGCGGTCCTCGGCCAGCAGCACGTTGTAGGTCCGCACCGCCCCACCCGAGGCGATCGCCTCGACGATGACGCCCTGCGCCTTCAGTGCCGCCCGGATCGCCGGGTCGAGCCCGACGATCTCGCTGCCGAGTCCGATCAGCAGCACGTCGAGCCGGTCCGCCACGTCGAGCACGGGCCGCAGGCTCTCGAGCGTGAGCTGCTCCGGCGCCGCGACGGGCCATGCATGCATTCCCGTCGGCAGGCAGAGGAGCGAGCCGCGATGGCTCATTCCCGCAAAGCGGAAGCCGCCATTGCCATAGGCGTCGATCTGGACCTGCTGGGGGTAGAACCCCGCCCCCGGCGCCTGCATGTCAGACCGCGGCGCCGTCGGCACGCTTGGCGGCCTTGGCCTTCGCCTCCTTGGCCTCATCGGCATCGCTGCGCGGCTTGAGCCCGAAGTGGATCAGGATCGGGCCGCCGATGAACACCGACGAGTACATGCCGAAGATCGAGCCGAAGGTCATCGCGATGGTGAAGCCGCGGATCGACTCGCCGCCGAAGAACACCAGCGGGAACAGCGCCAGCAGCACCGTGAACTGCGTCAGCGACGTGCGCACGATGGTCTGGTTGATCGACAGGTTGATGATCTCCGAGACCGTCATCTTCTTGTATTTTCGGAGGTTCTCGCGAACGCGGTCCGAAATCACCACGGTCTCGTTGAGCGACAGGCCGACAAGTGTCAGCACCGCCGCGATCGAACTGAGGTTGAACTCCAGTCCGGTGAGCGAGAAGAGCCCGACCGTCATGATGACGTCGTGCGCGGTTGTCGTCACGGCCGCGAGGCCGAACTGCCACTCGAAGCGGAACCACACGTAGAGCAGGATCGCCACCAGCGACACCAGCACGGCGATGGTGCCGTTGATCGCCAGCTCGCCCGACACCGTGCCGCTCACCGCCTCGGTTCGGCGCACCTCGTAATTGTCGGTGGCCAGCGCCTTGGTGACGTTCTGGACCGCGACCTGCTGCTCGGCGTCGCCGCCCGGCTGAAGCTGGATGCGGACGAGCAGGTCCTGCGGCGTGCCGAAGCTCTGCACCTGGACCTCGCCCAGGTTCAGCGGCTCGAGCAGCTCGCGCACCTTGGCCGGATCGGCATCGCCTTCGCCCGTATGCTGGACCTCGATGGCCGAGCCGCCGACGAAGTCGATACCCAGGTTGAAGCCCTTGGTGAAGGCCAGCCCGATGGCGCCGACGGTCAGCACGATCGACAGCACGATCGCGTAGCGCGACATCTTCATGAAGTCGAACGTGGTGCCGTCCGGGATGAAGCGGAAATGCTGGATCTTCAGCGTCTTGGGCCGCTTCCAGCGGTACCACAGCGAGATGAACAGGCGCGTCACCGTGTAGGCGGTGAAGAGCGACGTCAGGATGCCCAGCGCCAGCGTGACGGCGAAGCCCTGGATCGGGCCCGAGCCGAGGAAGTAGAGCACGATGGCCGCGATCAGCTGCGTCAGGTGCGAGTCGATGATGGTGTCCCACGCCCGGTGGAACCCCGCCTCGAGCGACGCGATGATGGACTTGCCCGCTCGCTGCTCCTCCCGCATTCGCTCGTAGATCAGCACGTTGGCGTCCACGGCCATGCCGATGGTCAGCACGATACCGGCGATGCCCGGCAGGGTGAGCGTCGCCCCCAGCGCCGACAGCGATCCGAGGATCAGGACGATGTTGAGGATGAGCGCGACGTTGGCGAAGAGCCCGAACAGCCCATAGGCGATGACCATGAAGGTGAGCACGAGCACCGAGGCGACGACACCGGCGGTGACGCCCGCCCGGATCGAGTCGGCGCCCAGGCTCGGCCCGACCGAGCGTTCCTCGACCACGTCGAGCGTCGCGGGCAGCGCGCCGGCGCGCAGCAGCACGGCAAGGTCGTTGGCCGACTGCGGCGTGAAGTTGCCGCTGATCTGGCCCGAGCCGCCGGTGATCGGCGACTGGATCACCGGTGCGGTGATCACCTGGTTGTCGAGCACGATGGCGAAGCGGCGGCCCACGTTCTTGGACGTGATGTCGCCGAAGACGATGGCGCCACGGGTATCGAACTGGAAGCTCACCACCGCCTGGCCGGTCTGCTGGTCGAAGCCCGGCTGCGCATTGGTGAGCGATTCACCGCCGAGTTCGACGTTCTCGTTGATGAGCTCGGCGCCCTCGCCGTTGGCGCCCTGCACGATCATGTAGCCCGCCGGCACGCCCTGCGCCTCGGCCTGTGCCGCCGTCATCGAGGGATGGACGAGGTGGAAGGTGAGGCGCGCCGTCCGCGCGATCAGTGCCTTGAGGCGCTCCGAGTCGTCAAAGCCCGGGACCTGCACCAGCACGCGGCTGTCGCCCTGGCGCTGGATGGTCGGCTCGGTCGTGCCGACCTGGTCGACGCGGTTGCGGATCACTTCCATCGACTGGGCGACCAGCTGCGACATGCGCGCGTTCACGCCCTCGGGCGTCAGCGCCACGATGATCTTGCCGTCCGGCGTTTCCGAGAAGGCGAGTTCGTTGACGCCGCCCACGCCCAGGGTGGCCGACACCGAGTTCTGCAGCTTGCTGATCGCCGCCATCGCGGCATCCATCTGCGACGGGTCGGTCAGCTCGACGGTGATCGAGTCGGGGCCGGTCGTGATCAGGTTGCCGATGCCGTTCTGGTTCGCCAGCGTCGTGCGCACATCTCGCCGGAGGTTCTTGATGCGCTCGGTGACGATCGATTCCTTGTTCACCTGCAGCAGCAGGTGCGAGCCGCCCTGCAGGTCGAGCCCGAGCACCACCGTGTTTTTCGGCACGAAGCCGGGCAGAGACGACAGCACGTCCTTGGGCAGGAAGCTGGGAACGGTGAACAGGATGCCGAGAACCGCGACGATGGCGATGATGGCTGTGCGCAGGGGCGAGAACTGCATTAGCGCTTCGATTCCTTGATGGATGCCCAATGGGCAAACGGAGCCCCGTGGGGCTCCGTGCTAGCTCATGAAAAGCGTCAGCCGGCGCACGGGACGTGGCCGGCCGAACGAAACTCAGGCCTTGTTGTCGTTGACCGGGGTCGATTTCGAACGGACATCGCTGATGCCGCCGCGGCTGATCTTGACCCGCGTCCCCTGTGCGATCTCGACCTCGAGATCCTCGCCGTCGACCGCCTTGGTCACCTTGCCGACGAGACCGCCGGTGGTGACCACCGTGTCGCCGCGGGCGATGGCCGACAGCATCGCCTGATGGGACTTCATCCGCTTCTGCTGCGGGCGGAAGATCAGCAGCCAGAAGATCACCACCAGCAGGATGATCGGGGCGAACTGGATCAGCAGATCCGCGCCACCAGGGGCAGCGGGGGCGCCGGCGGCTTGCGCGAAGGCGGGGGTCACGAACATCAGGAGGCTCCTTGCTCAGTTGGTCTTCGGCCCGTCGGATGGCCGTTGTCGCCCATATAGGGCAGGTTTCCGGCGATGGGCAGTCCAACCCGGCAAAAATCGCGCGGAATATAGAGGCCGTGCACAAGGATTGCAAAGCCAATCGGGCTGGTTCAAAAGAGGGCCGTACCCGGGAGTACTGCCTTATGACTGAAGATTATTCCGCGGCCATCGCCGCGGCGCTCGCCCGCATCGCGGATTCGCTCGAGGCGCTGGCTCCTGGCGCAAAGGCCGCAGGACCGGTGCTGGGCGATGCCGACGCCTACCACTGGGACGCAGCCGCCGGGGTGCTCGTGCCGGTTCCGAAGGTCTCCCGCGTTCCCCTCGCGATGCTCCGGGGCATCGACGACGTGCGCGAAATCCTGCTGCAGAACACCGTGCAGTTCGCCCGCGGCTTTGCCGCCAACAACGCGCTGCTCTGGGGCGCGCGCGGCATGGGCAAGAGCTCGCTGGTCAAGGCCATCCACGCCCACATCAACGCCCTCGGCGAGCCCGGCATCAAGCGGCTGATCCTGATCGAGATCGCCCGCGAGGACATCGAGGCCCTGCCCCGCCTGATGCGCGCCATCTCCCGCGAGGACGCCCGCTTCATCGTCTTCTGCGACGACCTGAGCTTCGACAGGGACGAGACCAGCTACAAGTCGCTCAAGACCATCCTCGACGGCGGCCTCGAGGGCCGGCCCGAGAACGTGCTGTTCTACGCCACCTCCAACCGCCGCCACCTGATGCCGCGCGACATGGTCGAGAACGAGCGCTCGACCGCCATCACGCCCGGCGAGGCGGTGGACGAGAAGGTATCGCTATCGGACCG
>JAEYZJ010000256.1 GCA_023430705.1 Pseudomonadota bacterium
CGCCGGACCTCGCCATCCGCTCCAACTTCATCGTCGGCTTCCCGGGCGAGACCGAGGAGGACTTCGAGTTCCTGCTCGACTGGCTGGAAGAGGCAGAGATCGACCGGATCGGTTGCTTCGAGTACGAACCGGTGACCGGCGCTCCGGCCAACGACATCGAGGGCATCGTCCCCGACGAAGTGAAGCGCGACCGCTATGAGCGGCTGATGGAAGTGGCGCAGGACATTTCGGCACATGTGTTGAGCAAGAAGGTCGGGCGGACCATCGACGTGCTGGTCGACGACGTGCAGCCCGAGATGGGCCGCGCCGTCGGGCGCTCGCAGTGGGACGCGCCGGAGATCGACGGTGCGGTGATCATCCACGAGGCCGAGGGTATCAAGGTCGGCGACAAGGTGTCGGTGACGGTGACCGATTCCGACGAGTACGATCTGTTCGGCGTGCCGGCCGCGAAAGCGGCGGCGGCCTAGAACCCTTCCCCCGCACCATGTCATCCCCGCGAAAGCGGGGATCTCTGTTTCTGCGCACAGCCCTGATGAATCGCGCCGGCGGTCTACCCCCGCACGATCTCCAGCACCTTTACGGCGGCATCGAACTCCTTGCGCCGTTTCTCACGGCGCTCGGTCGCTTCGTGCACCTCGCCCCAGAGGCGGACATTGTGATCTTCGTCCACGTGCGCTGCAGTCCACACGTCTTCGGCCGACATGAGGCGCTCGCGCAGCGCAACGGAGAGAAGGCCCGAGCCGGTGAGGCCCGTCAGCGAGTTGAGCGCCACGGCCTCGATGAGGCTGGTATCGGCGAGCGCTGCCGACAGCCGGTCGAGCGTGGGGGTCGGCTGGGGCTGGTGCAGGATGCCGATGGTGGGCTGGAAGCCGACGTCGAAATGGCGGGCGAGCAGCACCAGCGCCGCGTCCCAGACGCGCTCCTGTTCGGCGACCAGTTCGCGTGGATGATCGGCCCGGTAGAGCAGCAGGTCGTTGCCCGCATATTTGACGATCTCGGCGCGCAGGTCCTCGTGCCGCTCCTCGCCGGCCTCGATGGCCGAATTGACGAGCCGCACGACGGGCATCGTCGCAGGATCGATGTGCTCGGCCTGGGCGGCCCACTCGGTGGCCATGGCGCGGGCCAGGTCCTGCTGCGGCACGACGACCGGCTTCTGGCCAGGTGTGCGCGGTGTCTTGCCGTCGAGCGTGACGGCAAAGCCGTCGCCGACGGTGCCTACGCCGACTTCCCTGTAGAAGCGCTTGGGCAACTCGACCTTGTTGAGGTGCTGGGCTCTGCCGTAGCCATCGCTACGATGGGCTTCGGCGTCTTCGAGGAATTCGCGCATCAGACTTCCAATAGTTCGTTCACCGCATCGACCAGTTCATCCATTTGGTGAATGACGCGGTGCGCACCGGCCGACTCGAGTTCGGGAACGGTGTGGTAACCCCAGGAGACGCCCAGTGCCTTCACGCCGGCATTGCGGGCCATCTTCATGTCGTGAGACGTATCGCCGATCATTACGGTGGCTTCGCGACCGATGCCGGCCCTTTCCATCGCGGTCTCGATCATCTGCGGATCGGGCTTGCCGCGATTGTGGGCGGGCGTCTGGATGGAGTGGAACCGGCCGATGATGTCGTGCCGCTCCAACAGGGTGATGGCGCCCGCGTGCCCCTTGCCCGTCGCCACGGCAAGGATGGTCTCGGGATCCTCCTGCAGGCGGTCGAGCGCCGCGAGTGCACCATCGAACATGGGCTCGCGGGCGAGCCCGGCCTTCTGCATGTAGGTCGAGCGATAGGCATTCAGGATCAGGTCGATGCGGGCCTCGTCCAGGCCCGGGGCCAGGATGGCCATGGCGTCGCGAGCGGTGATCCCGGAGATTGCCCGGATGGCGTCATCGGTCGGTATCGCCTGCCCGAGCGAGCCGAAGGACTCGCGGACCGTCTCGATGATGAGCGCTTCCGAGTTGATGAGGGTACCATCGAGATCGAAGACGACGAGCCGCATGGGAAAACTCCTTTGAGGCTCGCTCACAACCACAATTCGCGGGGCAAGTCACGCCCCACGAAGAGCTGGATGTCGCCGGCGGCAAGGAGGTGGCGCACGCACGGTGGAGGCGGCGAACGGGCACGTGCGCCCGCCGGGGCTACATCCTCGCGAAGCAGTAGAGGAGGCCGGCGCCTCCCGTGCCCACCAGATTTTCCTGGCTGCAGCCGCGCGAGGGGTGGGCCGCGTTCCACGACGTGCCGGTGGGCAGATTTTCGGGCCCAAGGCGGTCGGAATGCCCGACCATCGCCGAGCCTTCGCCGTTCAGGGTCCAGTCGCCGCAGGTCTGGCCGGTGGCCAGGGTGCCGTCCGCGTTCGAGCCGGTGAGGATGTCGTGCTGGTTGGGTTCGTCGCCGCGGCCCTTGATCTCCACGCCCGTCTCGGACAGCGCGGTGGCCTTGGTCAGGTTGTTGGCGTCGGAGTGCAGGTTTGCGACGTCGGTGGCGATCACGTCGCCCTTGAAATTCTGCCACGGGCCGGCGCCGATGCGATCCTTGGCGTTGACGCCCTCGGCACTCAGGTAGGCTGCCCAGGTCTTGCCGGTGGAGCCCGCGGCCTCGGCCAGTTGCTGGCAGTGCGCGTCGGCACCCTCGAGTCCGCCGAGATTGGCGCCGTCGCCAGGGCCCGTGGACGTGACGAAGAAAGTCATAGTGGAGGCGTCCTGCGCGATGGCCGGGGCAGCGATGGCGAGGCTGGCCGCCGACAAGGCGACAAGTGCGAGCGTTTTCATTGTTCTCTCTCTCCCTATGCGCCCACGTACGGGCGCCGTGAGGAGAACACACCCGGGCGGGATTGCGTCCACTGATCGCGGGGTTTTGATCACGCCTCTTCGGGGTCGGTATCCTGCACGTCGTAGCGATCGGCATCGAAACCGAGCACGTCGAACGTTGCCTGCATGTGGGGCGGGAGCGGCGCCGACACATCGAGATAGCCACCGTTGCGCAAAGGCAGGCGGATGCGGCGGGCGTGCAGGTGCAGGCCCTTGGAGATTTCCTCCGGCGCCTGCCAGTTCTCGATATTGAAGTAGCGCGGGTCGCCCATAATGGGGTTGCCGAGCTGGGCCATATGGACGCGGAGCTGGTGCGTGCGGCCGGTGACCGGCTTCAGCGTGACCCAGGCAAAGCGCCGGGCGGCGGTGTCCGTGGTCGAGTAGTAGCTCATCGAGTGTTGCGCGCCCGGGGTCCCCTGCGGGACGACGACCATCTGCTCGCCGTCGGTGGTCGCGCGCTTGGCGAGGAAGCAGGAAATCGAGCCCTGCCTCGGATGCGGGTTGCCCCAGACCACCGCCCAGTAGATCTTCCGCGCCTGCCGCGACGAGAACACGGTGCCGAAATGCGCGGCCGCCGCCTTGGTCTTGGCGACGACAAGGCAACCGGACGTATCGCGATCGAGGCGGTGGACGAGGCGCGGCGCCTCGCCCTTCTTGTTCGGCAGGCTCTTCAGCAAGCCATCCATGTGGCGCTTCGTGCCCGAACCACCCTGCGAGGCAAGGCCGTGGGGCTTGTTGAAGACATACAGGTCGTCGTCTTCGTAGAGGATGATGGAGCGAAGGAACTCGGCGTCCCTGCTGCTGACCTCGCCCTCCGGCTTTTCCGGGGCCGCATCGAGCGGCGGGACCCGCACCACCTGCCCGGCTGCGAGCCGGGTGTTGGTCTTGACCCGGCCGGAGTCGAGCCTGACCTGGCCCGAGCGCAGGAGTTTCTGCAGGTGCCCGAAGGTAACCTGCGGGAAATGGGTCTGGAACCAGCGGTCGAGACGCATTCCGTCCTCATCCCGCGCCACGACCTGCTGCCGAACTCCGCTCATGCCACCACCCGTACCGCCAAAAGCCCCATCCACAGACCGGCAATGGCAAAAAGAACCGAGCCGGCGACGTAGACGCCGGCCTGAAAGACGTCGCCGCGCTCGAGCATCGTGATCGCATCGAGCGAGAAACTGGAGAAGGTGGTGAAGCCACCAAAGATGCCGACGGCGACGAACAGCCGGATCTCGTTCTGGAACTGCGGCGTGGTCTTCGCCAACACCCCGATCAGCACGCCCATGGCAATCGAGCCGACGATGTTGATCAGGAAGGTCGAAGCCGGGAAGCCGTTCGGCAGGTTGCCGATGGCGGCCTGCGCACCGTAACGGAGCATCGCGCCCAGCGCGCCGCCTATGCCGACGAGGAGATATGGGATCATGCCGCTGTAATAGGGGTGGTGATGTGGGTTGGGAAGCCCCTCACAGAGCGGCGGCTGCTCCTCGCATCATCATCGCTGCTCGCCACCTCAGCCCGAAGAGTGAGAGCGGACGGCGCCTACCCCTCTTCCTCGTCGCGACGTTGCTGGCGGCGGGACGACCAGAAGTCGAGGCGCTTGATGACCTCGCGCTCGAAGCCGCGCTCGTTGGGACGGTAGAAGGCGGGACGGCGGTCACCGGCGAGTTCATCGGGGAAGAACTCCTGGCCGGAAAAGGCGTCGGGCCAGTCGTGGTCGTAGCGGTATCCCTTGTTGTAGCCCAGCTCCTTCATCAGCTTGGTGGGGGCGTTGAGGATGTGCATCGGCGGCGTCAGTGATCCGGTTTGCATCGCCAACTGCTTTGCCTCGGCAAATCCGACGTGGGCGGCGTTGGATTTCGGTGCGGTGGCGACGTATGCGATCGCCTGGGCCATGAACAGTTCGCCCTCGGGCAGTCCAGTACGTTCGAACGCGGTCCAGGCAGTGATGACCTGTACCATCGCCTGGGGGTCGGCCATTCCGACATCCTCGGACGCGGCGCATGCGAGGCGGCGGAAGATGGTGTCGGGGTGCTCGCCGCCGACCAGCATGCGCTGGGCCCAGTACATGGCCGCCTGCACGTCGGAACCCCGCAGCGACTTATGGAAGCAGCTGAGCAGGTTGTAGTGTTCCTCCTGCCCCTTGTCATAGACCGGGGCGCGCTTCTGGACCGTCTCGGCCAGACCGGCGACGTCCAGCATCGTGCCGTCGGGCAGTGCGAACAGTTCCTCGGCAAGCCCGATCAGGTAGCGGCCGTCGCCATCGGCCATTTCAAGCATCGCGTCGCGGGCGTCGTCGGCGAGGGGCAGTTTCTTGCCCACGAAATCTTCCGCCCGCTGGGCGAGGATCGCGAGGTCGGGCTTTTCGAAACGGCGCAGGGTGTAGACCTTGGCCCTCGACAGCAGTGCCGCAACCATCGAGAAACTGGGATTCTCGGTCGTCGCTCCGATCAGGATCACGGTGCCGTCCTCGACATGGGGCAGCAGCGCGTCCTGCACGTTGCGGTTGAAGCGGTGCAGTTCGTCGACGAACATCACCGTCTGCCGCCCTGCCCCGGCGCGCAGCGCCTTGGCTTCGGCAATGACCTTGCGCAGGTCGGCAACGCCGGAAAGCACCGCGCTCAACTGCACGAAGTCGAGACCAACCTCCTTGGCGACGAGCCGAGCAATCGTTGTCTTCCCAACGCCGGGCGGTCCCCAGAGGATGAAGGAAGACACGCGCCCGGCCGCGACCATGCGGCCGATCGGGCCGTTGGGGCCGAGCAGATGGTCCTGTCCGATGACATCGGCGAGACGGGTGGGCCGCAGCGCCTCGGCAAGCGGGCGAGGCGCGGCATCATCGAACAGGGATTGCATTCAGCCACTGACCTCGGCGCGGATTATGCGACCACCTCGCTGTAGCACGACGCGCCAGCTGCGCGGGCGATCATTGGCGACTTTGCCAAAGGTTTCGGCGTCGGCGATCTCGCGGCCATTGAGCGAGAGGATCAGGTCGCCTGCCCTCAGTCCCATGTCGTCGGCTGGAGAGTCCGGCTCGACGCTGCGGATGACGACAGCGCGGACCTCGTAAGGCAGGCCCAGATCCTGCGCGACGGCAGCGGTGACCGTTTCCACCGTGGTGCCGGCAAAGCGGGTATTGCCTGAGACCACGACCGGCGCGCCGCCATCGGGCGGGGAGACGAGGGTGATCACCTTGGTCTCGGTCGTGCCGGCGCGGAAGTACCCTATCTCGGCAGTCGCGCCGACCGGCTTGGTGGCAAGCCGGAAGTCGAAGGCGCTGGGCTGTTCGATCGTGAAGCCGTCGACCGAGACGATGACGTCGCCGTCGCGGAAGCCGGCCTTCTCCGCCGGACCATCTGGCGCAAGGTCGCTGATCAGCGCGCCACGGGCGTGGCCGAGACCGAGACTGTCGGCGAGGTCAGGGGTGACCGCCTGCAGTCGGGCGCCGAACCAGGGCCTGACGAGTGCGCCCCCGGCGATGCCGGTTTCCGCGACAAGCTTGGCCATGTTGGCGGGGACGGCGAAGCCGATCCCCACGGAGCCACCGGTACGCGAGACGATCGCTGTGTTGATGCCGACGAGGCGGCCGTCGAGATCGACGAGCGCGCCGCCCGAGTTTCCCGGATTGATGGCGGCGTCGGTCTGGATGAAGAACTCGTAGTTGTCGCTTTCGACGCCGGTCCGGGCCAGGGCCGAAACGATGCCGGAGGTTACCGTCTGGCCGACGCCGAAGGGATTGCCGATGGCGAGAACGAGGTCGCCGACCTCGAGCCGGTCGGAATCGGCGAAGCTCAGGGCGGGAAAGGTCGTGCCGCGCGGATCCCTGACCCGGAGCACGGCAAGATCAGTCTTGGGGTCATCGAGCACAAGGTCCACCGGATACTCCTCGCCGGCGGTCGTGGCGATGCGGATGTCCGTGGCGCCTTCGATGACGTGGTGGTTGGTGACGACGACCCCGCTGGGATCGACGATCACACCGGAGCCGAGCGACTGCGATTTCTGCGGCCGGCTTTGCATGAAGGGGCCGCGGCCGCCGAAGAAGCGCTGGAAGAACGGATCGGACATGAAGGGCGAGGAGGCGCCCTGCCGGATGGTGGTGGCGTAGACGTTGACCACAGAAGGGGTCACGGCCTTCACGACCGGAGCAAAGCTCAGCTGCACCTGGTCGCGCGAGACCGGTGCGGAGCGCGTCGCTTCCTGCGCTGCGGCCGGGGCGACGATGGTGTTGGCAGCCGCGGCGATGGCTACGGGCTCGTGGGGCGCACGACTCGAAATCTCGGCGTAACCGAGGACCGCAGCAGCCCCGACCGCAACACCAGCGAGACCGATGAACCAACCCTTTGTCGACATTGCTGTTCCCAAGTGATTCCCGCATTCGAGGACTTGCAGAAACGCCCCGATTCCGGCGCCTTTTTGGCCCCAGCATGAGGGAATGGCAATCGCCGAAATATGACGTTGCGACTGGGGGGTATTCGCCCTATATGCAGCCGTCCATTTTCCCGCTTTCCGAGGTTCATTTCCCCTCCGGACACCTGAAAGGTTCCCCGCCGATGACTGAGCAGACCACGGTCTATGCCAACACCAGCCAGCTCATCGCGCAGGAGGAGCCGGACTTTCCCAGCTTCCTGTTCTCCAAGAAGGAGCTGCACCGTTCGACCAAGCTGTTCAAGAAGGGGTTCGACGGGCTGCTGACCTACGCGGTCAAGTGCAATCCGTCGCCGCACATCCTCAAACAGCTGCACGAGGAAGGCCTCAAGGCCTTCGACGTGGCCTCCAACATGGAGATGGAACTGGTGCGCGAGCACGCGCCCGGCGCCGCCATGCACTACAACAACCCGATCAAGAACAAGCGCGAGATCGAACGCGCTTACAACGAGTTCGGGGTCCGCTCCTTCACGATCGACCATCCGCAGCAGCTGGACCAGCTCGCGGCGGTGGTGACGCCCAGCCGAGACATCGAGGTGACGACGCGCTTCAAGGCCGGCAAGGCGCTGAAGAGCTACGACTTCGGCATCAAGTTTGGCGTGATGCAGGACGGGGCGGCCGAGATCGTCAATCTGGTCGAGCAGATGGGCTTCACCCCGTCGCTGTGCTTCCACGTCGGCTCGCAGTGCGAGGACGTCTATGCCTACGAGCGGCACATCGCGGCGGCGTCCAAGATCGCCCAGGAAAGCGGCATCGAGCTAAAGCGGCTGAACATCGGCGGAGGTTACCCGGCCCCCTACCCGACCAGCGAAGCCCCGCCGATGGACTATTATTTCGAGACCATCGCGCAGGCGGTGAAGGACAACTTCGGGTCCTCCAAGCCGGAGTTGATCATCGAGCCCGGCCGCGCGCTCGTGACCTCGTCGACCTCGCTGCTGCTGCGGGTGAAGCACCAGCGCGGCGGGCAGTCGGTCTATCTCAACGACGGCGCCTACGGCTCGCTGATGGAAGTGAAGTTCATGCA
>JAEYZJ010000051.1 GCA_023430705.1 Pseudomonadota bacterium
CTTCATGCCTAGAAATTGACACGAATTGTCTAAATTACGAGTGCGACTGCACGCTTCCGTACAAATACATGGGCGCCAGGGGGTGGATTTCCTCCGTACCCGGCTTCGTCATCCGGCATGCTCTGCGTGAACGGGCCTGTCGCCCGGCCGACGCGCAGCGGCTGGATTGCCGGGACGAGCCCGGAGGATGGGGGCTCGCCTGAAGCTGGGGGGCAGCGGTCAGCGGTGCATAACCCCGGGCAGTGAGTTCACCGGCGGGCGGGCGGGGCCTAACAGTCCCGGGGGTGGGAACCTGGATCGTGAAGGGGTGAGGTTATGTTCAGACGACTAGCAGCCGAGGCATTCGGCACTTTCTGGCTCGTATTCGGTGGCTGCGGCGCCGCCGTGCTCGCAGCCGGCTTCCCCGAGGTGGGGATCGGCTTTGTAGGCGTGTCGCTGGCCTTCGGCCTCGCGGTGCTGACGATGGCCTATGCCGTGGGCGGCATCTCGGGCGGCCACTTCAACCCGGCGGTCTCGCTGGGACTGGCCGTCGCCGGGCGGTTCGCCTATCGCGACCTCGTGCCCTACTGGGTAGCGCAGCTGGCGGGAGGTATCGCCGGGGCGGCCGTGCTCTTTGTCATCGCCTCGGGCGCCACCGGGTTCGTGCCGGGCGGCTTTGCCTCGAACGGCTACGACCTCAACTCGCCGGGCGGCTACAGCATGATCGCCGCGCTGTTCGCCGAGATCGTGCTGACGGCCTTCTTCGTCATCATCATCCTCGGCTCGACCGCGAAGGCGGCGCCGGCGGGCTTTGCGCCCATCGCGATCGGGCTGGCGCTGACGCTCATCCACCTGATCTCGATCCCGGTCACCAATACCTCGGTCAACCCGGCCCGCTCGATCGCCGCGGCGATCTTTGCGCAGAACGGGGCCATGGGGCAGGTCTGGCTGTTCATCGTCGCGCCGCTGGTCGGGGCGGCCCTGGGCGGCTCGCTGTGGAAGTACCTGCTCGGGCCCGGCGAAACGCCGGCCAATATCGGCCAGGTCGAGTAAGGGGCAAGGCATCCGGCGTGGCCGGGGGCCGTCCGGCGGCCCCTCGCCTCCCCTCGCCTCCCTCGCCTCCCCTCGCCTCCCCTGGCCTCCCCTGGCGGTGAAACCCACCGGTCCCGGGCCGCGTTGATCCGCATCGTCCATCGTCGTCGGAGGAGGCGATGCGTACACGGCCCGGACTATCCACCGTGTTTGCCGACAGGCAGGCCGCGGGCAAGGCCCTCGCGGTGGAACTCAAGGCGCTGAAGCTCGACAATCCGCTGATCCTCGCGCTGCCGCGCGGCGGGGTGCCGGTGGCGCGCGAGGTGGCGACGGCGCTCAAGGCCGAGCTCGACCTGCTGCTCGTGCGCAAGATCGGCGCGCCCGGGCATGCCGAGTACAGCCTCGGCGCCGTGGCCGAGGGGGTGGCGGCGGCACAGCCCCAGATGGTGGTCAGCCAGGAGATTCTGGCGGCGGGGGACCTGCCGCCCGGATATCTCGAGGCCGAGCAGGAACGCCAGATCGCCGAGCTCGAACGTCACCGGCTGGCCCTGCGCGGGGGGCGGCAGCCCCGCCCGGTGGAGGGGCGGGTCTGCGTCGTCGTCGACGACGGGGCGGCGACCGGGAACACCGCCCGGGTCGCCATCCGCTCGCTGCGGCAGCGGGGGGCGCGCGAAGTCGTGCTGGCAGTGCCCGTGGCACCGGCGGACGTGCTCGAAGCGCTGGCGCAGGAGGCCGACCAGACGGTCTGCCTCGCGACACCCGACCCGTTCATCGCGGTGAGCCTGCACTACGAGAATTTCGGCCAGCTCGGTGACGAGCAGGTGCTGGCGCTGCTGGACGAGGATTAGTTCACGTAGGTCTTGTAGATCCAGCCGGTACGGCCCTTGTCGTCGGTGATCCTGAGCCAGCCGCGCCGATCCTCGCTGACCTTCACCTTCTGTCCGCGCACCAGCGAGAACAGCCTCGACGACGACTTGCCGGGGCCCGAGCGGACATTGACGCCGGCGCCCGTCACGGTGCGCGTCTCGCCCGCGGCGACGTCGGCCACCTGCGCGGGCTCCGCCTCGTCCGCGGGGGCGGCCTCGTCGGGCTCCCCTGCCACTTCGGCCAGCTGCTGTTGCGCGGCGGCAGCCACGGCGGCCGAGGTTGCCCGCGTGTCGGCAAAGGCCGCGACCGCCAGCGGCTCGGGGCGCGGAACGGGCCTGAGGGGCTGGTCGAGCGCGGCGATGGCGGCCATGGCTTCATCGCCGTCGGCGCCCGCAGCGACCCGGCTTGCCGGCGCCGCATCGGCATCGGGACCGGCGCCGTCGCCCTCTTCCGAGACCTCGGCGCTCAGGGCGCCCGAGAGCCAGCCTTCGTCGTCGGCGCGGATGGCGTCGAAACTGCCGACAATCACGGTGTCGATCTGGCGCGCGCGGGGGTCGATCTCGGCCACCGGTTCGACCTCGGCCGCGACCACCACCTCGTCGGCAACGAGACGCGGTTCATCGGGCGCGACGCTTGCCGCTGGAGGCTCGACCACGGCGACCGGCTGCGGCGCGGTGGCGAAGCAGCGATCGAGGCCGCCGCATTGCAGCCCGACCAGCACGGCCACGACGCCCAGTGTCCCCGCTGCCGCGAGCGCCGGTACGGCTACACCGCCCAGCACGTCAGCAATGCTAACCGGGTGCGCACGCCCTACGATGCGCCTGATCCTGTCGAAGGCCCCATTCATGACGCCACTGTGCTGCCCAAGCGTGTGGAAAATCTGTCCCGAAGTGGTCTCAAATTGGGCAATGACTCGACTTAAACGCGGTTCGATCAACTTGTCCGGAACGGCGCGGGGCGCCCGGGCGGCTCAGATGCTGAGCAGCACCGCGCCGCGCTTGCGGCCCGTGTCGACGTAGCGGTGCGCCTCGACGATCTCGTCGAGCGTGTAGGTGCGATCGACCACCGGCCGCATCGCGCCCTGCCGGGCGAGGTCGAGCTCGAAACTGACGTCCTCGGGGCGCGGCGTGAAGTTGATCTGGATTATCCGCTTGCCCGACCGGCGGCTGTTGCGACCGGCGGTGAGCATGGACCTGAAATCGCCCACCACCAGCAGCAGGGCGCCACCGGGCTTCAGCACGCGGTCGACGCGCTCGAACGGGGCGTTGCCGACGCACTCGAAGATGATGTCGTAGCGCGCGTCGCCGGCGGCGAAGTCCTCGCGGGCGTAGTCGATGACCCGGTCGGCGCCGAGCGAGCGGACGAGCTCGGCATTGCCGGCGCTGGTGACGGCGGTGACGGTCGCCCCGGCGGCCTTGGCCACCTGCACGGCAGCGGTCCCCACGGCGCCGGAGGCGCCATTGACCAGCACTTCGTCACCGGGGCGGATCGGGCACCGGCGCACGCATTCGCTGACGGTGTGGCCGCCGAAGACCAGCGCCACCGCGTCCTCGAGGCGCATGCCCTCGGGACACTTCACCATGGCCGCCGTCTGCGGCAGCGCGACATATTCGGCATGTCCACCGAAGGCGGAGCCCGTGAGCCCCACCAGTTCATCGCCGGGCTCGAACAGGGTGACGCCCTCGCCCACCGCCTCGACGGTGCCGGCGAAATCCATGCCGAGGATGTGGCGGCGGGGCGCGAAGATGCCGACGACGGGCGCGGCCAGAAGGCCGAAGCCCCTGGGCAGGTCCTTGGCGCGCAGCCGGTGGTCGGCGATCGAGACGGTCGACCAGCGCACGCGGACCAGCACCTCGCCGGCCTTGGGCACGGGCTTGGGCACCTCCTCGACGCGCACCACTTCCGGCCCGCCGAACCTGCGATTGACTGCTGCCCGCATTCCCCTGCCCCCTCGCCATTGGCCCTACCGGCAAAGATGGGCATCCGGGCGGCAAATGCAATCGCGGTGTCAGACTTCGTCAGGGTTCATCCCCCGCTCCTTCTCGGCTAAGGTCCGCGCCCGAACATCCGGAATCGTTTCATCATGCATCTCGTCCTCGTCGATGGCTCTGGCTTCATCTTCCGGGCCTTCCACGCCCTGCCACAGCTGACGCGCAAGACCGACCGGCTGCCGGTGGGGAGCGTGATCGGGTTCTGCAACATGCTGTGGAAGCTGGGCGAAGACCTGAAGGGCGACGATGCGCCCACGCACATGGCGGTGGTGTTCGACTATTCGAGCAAGACCTTCCGCGACGACATCTACGCCGAATACAAGACGCACCGGCCGCCCGCGCCCGAGGAACTGGTGCCGCAGTTTCCGCTGACCCGGGCCGCGACGAGGGCCTATGGCCTGCCCTCGATCGAGATGGAGGGCTACGAGGCCGACGACATCATCGCTACCTACACCACGATCGCGCGCGAGGCGGGGGGCAAGGTGACGATCGTCAGCTCGGACAAGGACCTGATGCAACTGGTGCAGCCGGACGGATCGGTGCGCCTGCTCGACACGATTCCGCGGCCGGGCCAGCCGGCGCTGCGCTGGATCGGATCGGACGAGGTCTACGAGAAGTTCGGCGTGGGACCGGACAAGGTCATCGAGGTGCAGGCGCTGTGCGGCGACGCGGTGGACAACGTGCCGGGCGTGCCCGGCATCGGGGTGAAGACCGCGGCCGAGCTGATCAACACCTGGGGCGACGTCGAGACGCTGCTCGCCAACACCGCCTCGATCAAGCAGCCCAAGCGCCGGCAGATGCTGGAGGAGAACGCCGAGCTGGCCCGCATCTCGAAGCGGCTCGTCACGCTCAAGCACGACACCCCGGTGGAGCTGCCGCTCGAGGACCTGGTGCGCCAGCCGATCGAGCCGGGCAAGCTCTTCCCGTTCCTCAACGCCATGGAGTTCGTCTCGGTGGCAAAGCGGCTGGGCGCGCTGCTCGATGCCGATCCGGCCGCCTGGCCGGCCGACCCGGAGCTCGCGGCCAGGCCCGCCGAGCCGGTGGGCTTCGACAACTCGGCGCGGGCCGAGGCGCGCGCGGCGCGCCAGCAGGCGGAGGGCCGGGCCGACTCGGCGCCGGTGGTCCATGCCCGCCTCGAGCATGAGCGGATCAAGGCGATCCCGCTCGACCACGCACAATACGAGATCATCCGCGACGCGGCGCACCTCCGCCGCTGGCTCGAGGCGATCGCGGCGGCAGGGCGGGTCGCCACCGACACCGAGACGACCGGGCTCGACAACCAGACGGCCGACCTCGTCGGCATCAGCTTTTCGACCGCGCCGGGCAACGGCGCCTACCTGCCGCTGGGGCACACGACGGGGGTGAACGACCTGCTCGGCGGGGGCGCGGCGGAAGGCCAGATGGACCTGCGCGAGGCGCTCGAGCTGCTCAAGCCGATGTTCGCGGACCGCTCGATCCTGAAAATCTTCCACAACATCAAGTACGACCTCGGCATCCTCGCCCGCTACGGCATCGAGGTGCGCTCGTTCGACGACAACCTGCTGCTCAGCTATTCGCTGGACGGGCCGCAGTTCAACACGATGGGCGAGCTCTCCGAGCACTGGCTGGGGCACAAGGGCATCGCCATCAAGGAGCTGCTGGGCAGCGGCAAGAACCAGAAGACCTTCGCCGAAGTCGCCATCGAGGACGCGGCGCGCTACGCGGCCGAGGATTCGGACCTGACGATGCGGCTGTGGCACGTGCTGAAGCCGCGGCTCGTGGCCGAGAGCATGACCACCGTCTACGAGACGCTGGAGCGCCCGCTGGCGCCGGTGCTGGCGCGCATGGAGGGCCGCGGCATCACCGTCGACCGGCAGATCCTGTCGCGCCTCTCGGGCGATTTCGCGCAGCGCGCCGCGGCGCTCGAGGCGGAGGCCTATGAGCTCGCCGGCGGCAGCTTCAACCTCGGCTCGCCCAAGCAGCTGGGCGAAATCCTCTTCGGCCGCATGGGCCTGCCGGGTGGCTCGAAGACCAAGACCGGGCAGTGGTCGACCGGCGCCGACGTGCTGGAGGACCTCGCGGCGCAGGGCGTCGCCATCGCGCGCACCATCGTCGACTGGCGCCAGCTGACCAAGCTGATGGGCACCTATACCGACGCGCT
>JAEYZJ010000307.1 GCA_023430705.1 Pseudomonadota bacterium
CGAACACGGCGCCCCGGGTGTGGCCCACATGCATGGGGCCGGTGGGGTTGGCCGACACGTATTCGACGTTCACCCGCTCGCCCTTGCCGATATCGGACTTGCCGAAGTCGGCGCCCTGCGCGGTGACAGAGGCCAGCACCTCATGCCAGATCGGGGTGGCAAGCCGGAAGTTGAGGAAGCCGGGGCCGGCGACTTCCGCCGAGACGACGTCCGTGTCGGCCTGGAAGTGTGCCGCCAGCGCCGCCGCCACGTCGCGCGGGTTCTTGCCCAGGGGCTTGGCCACGACCATGGCGGCGTTGCTCGAAAGGTCCCCGTGTGCGGCGTCTCGCGGCGGCTCGACCACGATGCGCGACAGGGCTTCCTCGGTGATCGAGGGGTAGAGAGCCTTGAGGGCGTCGGCGACGCGGGCGGCGAACAGCGCGAAAACGTTCATTTCGGTGCCTACTGGGAAGGGTGTGTGCCCCTACCCCAAAGCCCCCGCCCCGTCAAACAGAGCGTATAGCACCGCTATAGACGACACCGTATAGCGGTGCTATAGATTTGGCCATGGACACACGAGACGCATTACTGGCAGCGGCGCTGCAGGTGTTGGAGCAGGATGGGCAAGCGCAGTTCTCGACTCGCGCGATCTGCACCATCGCCGATGTCACTGCGCCGACCCTTTACCACCACTTCGGCAGTGCCGACGGTTTGCTGAGCGCCGCGATCGCTGCCGCGTTCGAGCAGTTCCTCGAGGCCAAGCGGGCAACGTCGGGCTCCTCCGATCCCGTCGTGGCCCTCCGGGCGGGCTGGGACAATTACGTGCGCTTTGCTGCCGAGCGCCCAAGACTTTACGCCGCGATGATGGCGCGCATCCTGCAAGGGGCCGACATCCCTGCCGCTGACGAAGCCCGCGCCATGCTCGTCGAGCGCATCGAGGCAATTGCCGCGGCGGGTCGGCTGGCAACGTCGAAGCAGGCGGCCGCCCAGGTCGCGATGGCCTCCGCAAACGCCGCGGCCCTCCTCCATGTGGCGGCGGCACAGACCGGGGCCGATCCCCCATCCGCAACCGAAGTCGTCGAGCGACTTCGAGATGCGGCGATCGAGTCCATCTGCAAACCCTGATCCGGAGCGATCCAATGAAGATTCTTGTCACCGGCGGCACCGGCTTCCTCGGCGCGCGCCTGATTCCCGACCTTCTGAACGATGGACACGAGGTGTTCGGCCTTGCCCGGTCGCCTTCTGCCGGCGACAAGTTGCGCAGGCTCGGCGCAACGCCAGTCCAGGGCGACCTCGAAGCCGGCGGGCCGATCGTCCTGCCGCCGGTGGATTCGGTGCTGCACATCGCCGCGCACTTTCGCTTCGCGGGGCGGCGCGCTCCCTACTTTCGCACCAATGTCGACGGCACCGCGGCGCTCATCCGGGGCGCAGGGGCCGCCGGAGCGTCCAGCTTCATCTACCTGAGCGCCGCGGCGCTCATAATGGACGATCGCGGCAGCCCGGTGCGCAACGCCGACGAGTCCGCTCCCACCTTCCCGGACAGCTTTTCGGCCTACATCGCGAGCAAGTCTCACGCCGAAACGCTGGTGCTGGCTGCCAACAGGCCGGGCTTCCGCACCCTCGCCCTGCGTCCGCCGCTGATCTGGGGGCCGGGCGATCGCGTCAGCCGCGCCATTCCGGAAGCGATCGAGGCGGGACGGTTCGCGTTCGTGCGGGGCGGCGACTACCCCTACTCCACCTGCCATGCCGACAATGTCGTCGAAGCGCTGCGATGCGCGCTCGAGCGCGGTGCCGGCGGCCGTTCCTACTTCGTGAGCGACCCCGGGCCGACGACCTTCCGGGCTTTCGTCGCCATGCTTGCCGGGCGGCATGGCCTGTCCGTCGACGGCATCAGGTCGGCGCCCTATGGCGTGCTGTTCGGGCTCGCCCGGCTGATGGAGATCGCCGCCGCCGTCCTCCGCTCCGAGGACGATCCCCCACTTTCCCGCACGCTGGTCAGGATGATCGGGCAGGAGTTCACCATCGACGATTCCGCGGCGCGGCGGGAACTCGGCTATGTCGGCAGGCTGTCCGCCGCCGAGGGCCTCGCGACGTACGCCGGCTAGCCGAACAGCCGGCTATGCTGCTCCAGGGCATAGGGATCGGTCATGCCGGCAATGAAGTCGGCCACGATGCGGGCCCGGGCGCGGCGATCGGGCGCCACGCGGGCCGCCTCGCCCCAGCGGTCCGGCATAGCGCCGGTCACCATGTAGTGGTCGAACAGCATCGACACCACAGTCTGGCTGCGGCGCACCGGAGCCATCACCTGCTCGCTGCGGTACACCCGCTCGAAGAGAAAGCGCTTGAGGCCTTTCTCGGCCTCCGCCACGCCGGGGGAGAAGCGGACGAGGGTCCGCCCGGCAATGCGAACGTCGTCGGGGCTGAGTGGCCGGGCCGCGGCAATCATGCGGCCGCTTTCGGAGATCACGTCCTCGATCAGCCGGGTGATCAGCCGCCGCTGGACCTCGTGGGCCTGGCGGCTGCGGTCGATATCGGGCCAGCGTTCGAGGACCTCGGCAACGAAGGGACCGACCAGCGGCACTCCGGTGAGGTCCGGAAGCTGCAGGATGTCGGCCCGCAGGGCATCGTCGATGTCGTGGGCGTCATAGGCGATATCGTCGGCGATTGCGGCCGCCTGCGCCTCGAGGCTGGCATGGCTCCAAGCCATCAGGTCGGCGCTGGCCGGTATTTCGCCTAGACCGGGAGGCAGGGGGCGATCCGGGCTCAGAGAATGGCCGGCGCGGTCGGTCAGCGGACCATTGTGCTTGAGGATGCCTTCCAGCGCCTCCCAGCTGAGGTTCAGCCCGTCATGCTCGGCGTAGCGGTTCTCGAGCCGCGTGACGACGCGGATCGCCTGCATGTTATGGTCGAACCCGCCCCACTCGGCCAATCTGTCGTTGAGCACGCGCTCCCCCGCATGTCCAAACGGAGTGTGGCCGAGGTCATGCGCCAGCGCCACGGCCTCCGCCAGGTCCTCGTCGAGCGCCAGCGCCCGGGCGATGGAGCGCGCCATCTGGCTGACTTCCAGCGTATGCGTCAGCCGGGTCCGGAAGTGATGACCCTCGTGGTGCAGGAAGACCTGCGTCTTGTGCTGCAGCCGGCGGAAGGCCGTCGAATGGATGATCCGGTCCCGGTCGCGCTGGAACTCCGAGCGGGTCGGGCTCGAGCCGGGGGCATAGAGGCGCCCGCGGCTGCGTGACGGATCGGAGGCATACGCCGCGCGCTCAGCCATTATGCGACCTGCACCCTTTTCATCGCCGTTTGACGATATTAGATTGTATCCAGTGAGCCGCACCTTCCAGCGGCCGGAAGGTATTGCATGTCCGAAGTTGCTCTAGCACCGAACGGTGTCGTTTTGACAGACCGGGCCGCCAGGCGGATCGGTCGCATCCTCAGCAAGCAGGGTCCGGGGACAGTGCTGCGCATCGCGGTGGCGGGGGGCGGCTGCTCGGGCTTCCAGTACGAGTACAATCTGGTCAAGGAAGTCCCCACCGAGGACGATCTCGTGCTTACCAATGGCGACGCCACGGTGCTGATCGATTCGCTCAGCCTCGAGTTCATGGGCGGAGCCGAGATCGATTATGTCGATGACCTCATCGGGCAGAGCTTCCAGATCCGCAATCCCAACGCGGTGGCGGGATGCGGCTGCGGCACGAGCTTCGCGGTCGCCTGAAACCATCGTCACCCTTGCCTCACTGACTCTCCCCCGCTAGCGTCGGCTCGGGATTAGGGAGAGAACTCATGGACTTGGCTGGTCGCATCGACGCTGTCGTCGATGCCGCAATTGCGAACGAAAAGATCGTCGGCTCGGTGACGCTGGTGAAGGTGCATGGCGAACTCGTCTATGCACGGGCGGCCGGCTGGTTCGACCGCGAGGCCAAGGTGCCGATGCGGCGCGACGCGATCTTCCGGCTCGCCTCCGTCACCAAGCCAATCGTCGCCGCCACCGCCCTCGCCATGGTCGAACATGGACTGCTGGGCCTCGACAACGCGGTGGCCGACTACCTGCCCTACTTCCGCCCACGGACACCCGACGGGGCCGACGCCAAAATCCTCATCCGCCACCTGCTCAGCCACTCGTCGGGGCTCGGCTACGGCTTCCGCAACCCGGCCATCACCACCGGCCTGCAGCAGACCGAGCTTGACCACGAGGCCAACCTCACGCTCATCGCCCAGGAACCGCTGCTATTCGCCCCCGGCCAGGGCTGGGAGTACGGCGTGAACATCGACGTGCTCGGCGCCATAATCGCCAGCGTGCATGGGAGCACGCTCGGCGACGCGGTCGCGCATTATGTCACCGGTCCGCTCGGCATGGTCGACACCGGCTTTTCCGTCACCGACACCGACCGGCTCGCGGTTCCCTATGCCGACGGCCCGCCCGGCCTGCGGCGGATGGCCGACCCCGACGTGCTGGTTGCGCCCGACGGCGGCCGGACGACGTTCTCCCCCTCCCGCATCTTCAACAAGAAGGCGTTCCAGTCGGGCGGCGCCGGCATGGTCGGCGCAGCCGACGACCTGCTGACCTTCTTCGAGACGATCCGCACCGGCGGCGGCAGCATCCTCAGGCCCGAAACGGTGGAGATGGCGGCCAGCAACCAGGTGGGCTCGCTCCCCCGGCGTCCGCAGGACGACGGCCAGCGCTTCGGGTTCCTGTCGGCGATCATCGACGACCCCGTTGCCGCAAAGAGCCCGGTGGCACGCGGCACGCTCCGCTGGGGCGGCGTCTATGGCCACGAGTGGACGGTCGATCCCAAGAGCGGCATCACCATCCTGTCGATGACCAACACTCCCTACGAGGGCTGCAATGGGCAGTATCGCTTCGACATCCGCGATGCCGTTTACGGACGCGGCGGGGGACAGTAGGCTCCCGCGACAGCGGGAGTCTCGTGATGCGCATCGCAACCTGGAACATCAACGGCGTCAAGGCTCGGCAGGGCGCTCTTCTCAGCTGGCTTGAAGCAGAATCGCCCGACATCGTCTGCCTGCAGGAGATCAAGTCGGTCGACGAAGCCTTCCCGCGGCTGGAGATCGAGGCGCTCGGCTACAATGTCGAGACCTTCGGGCAGAAGAGCTGGAACGGCGTCGCCATCCTCTCCAAGCACCGCTTCGACGAGGTCACGCGCGGCCTGCCCGGCGACGACGGCGACGAGCAGTCCCGGCTGATCGAGGGGTTGTTCTCGGTCGAGGGCGGCGTGGTGCGCGTCTGCTGCATCTACCTGCCCAACGGCAATCCGGTGGGCACCGACAAGTTCACCTACAAGTTGAGCTGGATGGACCGGCTGCACAGCTTCGTCGAGGGCCGGCTGGCGCTCGAGGAACCGTTCATCCTCCTGGGCGACTACAACATCATCCCGGCCCCGGTCGACGCGACCAACCCTCAGAACTGGGTGGGCGATGCCCTGTTTCGGCCCGAGAGCGCGGAACGCTGGCGGGCGCTCGTCAACCTGGGGCTGACCGACGCCCTGCGCGCCGTGACCGACGAGCCGTCCTACACTTTCTGGGATTTCAAGACCTTCGGCTGGGACCGTGGCGATGGCATCCGCATCGACCACCTCCTGCTCTCGCCGCAGGCCGCGGACCGGCTCGAGGATGTCGTGGTGCACAAGGCCGAGCGCGGCAAGGAGAAGCCGAGCGACCACGTCCCGGTCGTGGGCGAATTCGCGTTCTAACGAGCGGAAGTCAGCGCAGGCTGGCCGGGACGACCTTGGCCGTATCGGTACCGGACTTCGCAAGGTCGTCGACCTTCGCCTCGGCCACCTGGAGGCTGTCGTCACGACCGAGCATCTTGCCAATCGCGGCCGACGCCACGCGCACCTGGGTGGAGACATCCTCCACCAGCCCATTCACATCCTTGGGCAGCGTGATGACGACGATGAGGGCGATAATGACAGGCAAACGCATGATGACACCAACGGGCTGACATCCCGATGGTTGCCACTTTCAGGCTGAACCGAGTCTGAACGCCGAGGCCGCTCCGGGGTGCGGAACGGCCCGATCTTCTGGCTTTTGCCGGTGCTGGAGCACAAGAAAACGTGAGCGGCTAAAGTCCGCCGAAACGGCCGCCGAGGGAGTCGGCAAGTTCGACGGCATGCTTGCGCTGGTCGGGAGTCGCTACCGACATGGCATTGTTCAGCAGCTCGGCGATCCAGCTCTCGTCGATCGTGCCCGCGGCGCGGCGCGAGGCAACGGTGAGCCACATCAGGCCCTCGACGTGGTCAACGGAGATACCTTCCCCGTTGAACAGCATGTTGCCGAGCTTGGCCTGGGCCCCGGCATGACCCTTGCGGGCTGCGAGGTTGAGCCAGCGCGCGCTCTGCAGCGGGCTGTCGCCGAGTTCGGTCTCGTCGAGATACATCTCGCCGACCTTGTACTGGGCGTCCGCGTCGCCGAAGTAGGACGCCGCGTGCAGGATCAGCTTGTTGGAATAGGCTTCGTTCTTGGGGATACCCGCTTCCGGAAGGCCGTTGCGGTAGTACTCGCCGACCTTGAGAAACGACTGCGCCACGATGTCGGACTCGACGCCGCGGGGCGCAGCGTCGGCGTGCTCGTCGGCGATCTGGCTGAAAAAGCCGAAGGCCTTGACGGGGTCCTTCTTCACGCCCTCGCCGCTCTCGTACATGAGGCCCAGCTGATAGAGCGCCATCGGCTGGCCGGCGAGCGCTGCGTCTTCCAGCGCGGCCACCAGGTCCTTGGAAGAGATCCCGCCACCGGCGCCGTCGAGGGAGTTGGCCATGGCCAGCGCCGCGTCGGCTGCCGTTTCGGGCGCGGCCGGCAGGGAGGGCAATACGCCGCTCACCTGTGCCCCGGCCGGGGTGGCTGCGCCCGCTATCGCGAGCGCAGTCCAGAATGCAACGGAAACAAGGGCTCCTGCCCTAAATGTCCGCATACTGCTCCTTCTCGCCCTTGGCGCCGGGGTTGGTCAGCGCGCCGAAACGCGCCGGCCCCACCAGTTGGGCATACTTCCAGATGGCGCCCGAGCCATACTCGGTTTCGCGCGGGGCCCACGAGGCCTTGCGCCGGGCAAACTCCTCTTCGGACACATTGACCGAGATTTCGCCGGTCGTAGCGTCGAGAGTGATGATGTCGCCGTCGTTGATGAGGGCGATCGGGCCGCCGACAGCGGCTTCCGGGCCGACATGGCCGATGCAGAAGCCGCGCGTGGCGCCGGAGAAACGGCCGTCGGTGATGAGCGCAACCTTGTCGCCCATGCCCTGTCCGTAGAGCGCCGCCGTGGTCGAGAGCATCTCGCGCATGCCGGGGCCGCCCTTGGGGCCTTCATAGCGGATGACGAGGACGTCGCCTTCCTTGTACTGGCGCTTCTCGACGCACTCGAAGCACTCTTCCTCGCGATCGAAGACGCGGGCCGGGCCGACGAAGCGCTGGTTCTTGAGGCCGGCCACCTTCACGATGGCGCCATCGGGGGCAAGGTTGCCCCTGAGCGACACCACGCCGCCGGTCGGTGAGATCGGGTTGGCGGTCGTGCGGATGACGTCCTGCTCGGTGTTGAACTTCACCTTCTCGAGGTTCTCGGCCACCGTCCGGCCGGTCACGGTCATCACGTCGCCGTGCAGGAAGCCGCCGTCGAGGAGCGCCTTCATCACCAGCGGGATGCCGCCGGCCTCGAACAGGTCCTTGGCGACATACTTGCCGCCCGGCTTGAGGTCGCCGATGTACGGGGTCTTCTTGAAGATCTCGCCGACGTCGAACAGGTCGAAGTCGATGCCCGCCTCGTGCGCCATTGCCGGCAGGTGCAGCGCGGCGTTGGTCGAACCGCCGGTGGCGGCGACGGTCATAGCGGCGTTCTCGAAGGCCTTGCGGGTGACGATGTCGCGCGGGCGCAGCTGGACCTTGAGCAGTTCCATGACCTGCTCGCCGGCCTTGGCGCAGAGCGCGTCGCGGATTTCGTAGGGCGCCGGGGCGCCGC
>JAEYZJ010000314.1 GCA_023430705.1 Pseudomonadota bacterium
TCCAGATCGTGTTGCCGCTCGTCTCCGACCTCATGGCCAAGGGCGCCGGAGAGGCGATCCGGGGCGTCTATGGCACCGCCAACTGGGACTGGCAGCTCGGCGACGAGGCTTCCAAGGCCTTCACCAAGTCGTTCGGCGCCAAGTTCGGCCAGCCGCCGAGCCAGATCGCCCAGACCTCCTATGCCCAGGTGCTGCTCTATGCCGATGCGGTGGAACGCGCCGGCACGTTCTATCCGCCCGAGGTGATCAAGGCGCTCGAGGACTTCGATTTCGACGGGCTCGGCAACGGCCCCACGACCTATCGCGGCGCCGACCACCAGTGCTTCAAGGAAGTCTATGCGGTGAAGGGCAAGGACAGCCCGGCCAACCCGTTCGACCTGCTCGAGGTCGTGGGCACGGCGTCGAAGGAATCGGTCACCTACGACCCGTCCATCTTCGGCGGCGAACTGGGACCCGACACCACGGCCGCCTGCTGATCTTGTGCCTCACTCCGCCCCGGTCGCAACGGCGATCGGGGCGGACGTCCTCCATCGAACGACCCGGGCAGCGGACATGGACGCGATACTCGCGCAACTACTCAACGGACTCGACAAGGGCGGCGCCTATGCACTGATCGCCCTGGGGCTTACGCTGGTCTTCGGCACGCTCGGCGTCGTCAACTTCGCGCATGGCGCACTGTTCATGCTCGGCGCCTTCTGCGCGGTGACGTTCCGCCAGCTCATCACCCTCGAGACGGTGACGATCGACCCGGAGCAGCTGTCGCCATGGGGCGCGCCGCTGGAGGTGCGGACCCCGCTGGCGCAGACCTGGTTCGGCGATTTCGGCGCGGTGCTGGTGGACTATTCCGTGCCGCTGTCGATCATCCTCGCGGTGCCGGTGATGCTGCTGATCGGCATCGTCATGGAGCGCGGCCTGATCAAGCACTTCTACAAGCGGCCGCATGCCGAGCAGATCCTCGTGACCTTCGGGCTCGCCATCGTGCTGCAGGAGATCGTCAAGGCGATCTTCGGCCCCAATCCCTGGAGCCAGCCGATTCCCTCGAGCGTGCGCGGGGCGTTCGACGTCGGCGCCATGCTCGGCCTCGCGCCCGGCGCCATCACCTATCCGATGTGGCGGCTGATCTACTTCCTGTTTTCGCTCGGGGTCATCGGCGCCGTGTTCGCCTTCCTGCGCTTCACCACCTTCGGCATGGTGGTGCGCGCCGGCATGGCCGATCGCGAAACCGTGGGCCTGCTGGGCATCAACATCGACCGGCGCTTCACCATCATGTTCGGCATCGCGGCCGTGGTCGCCGGCCTCGCGGGCGTCATGTACACCCCGCTGCTGCCGCCCAATTACCACCAGGGCATGGACTTCCTGGTGCTGAGCTTCGTCGTGGTGGTGGTGGGCGGCATGGGCTCGCTGCCCGGCGCGGTCGCCGCCGGGTTCCTGCTCGGCATCGTGCAGAGCTTTGCCTCGATGAGCGAGGTCAAGCAGATCATCCCCGGCATCGACCAGATCATCATCTACCTCATCGCCGTCGTGATCCTCCTCGTCCGTCCCCGCGGGCTGATGGGCCGGCGCGGCATGATGGAGGCCTGAGATGGATCTGTTCCGCATGTCCCGCCGCGACGTCGTCCTGTTCGCCGCCTTCGCCTTGGTGGTGCTGGCGATGCCGATCTGGCTGCAGCCGCTGGGCGCCGCCTATCCCGCCTTGATGCAGAAGCTCGTGATCTCGGCGATCTTTGCCATCGGATTCAACATCCTCTTCGGGCTTACCGGCTATCTCAGCTTCGGCCACGCGGCCTTCCTCGGTGTCGGCTCCTATACCGCGGTATGGTCGTTCAAGCCGCTGACCATGGATGCGATTCCGGCGATCTTCTTCGCCGTGCTGGTTTCGGGGCTCTTCTCGCTGGCCATCGGCTATCTCAGCCTCCGGCGCTCGGGTATCTATTTCTCGATCCTGACGCTGGCCTTCGCGCAGATGAGCTACAACCTCGCCTACTCGGTGCTGACCCCGATCACCAATGGCGAGACCTCGCTGCAGCTGACCCTGCAGGACCCGCGGGTCGTCGACCTTGCATTCGGTCCGCGCGGCGCCGGGCTGCCGACCGCGAGCCTCCTGGGCACCCCGTTCACCGGGCTCGGCAGCTTCTACTTCTGCGCCGGCGTGCTGATCCTCGTGTTCTTCCTCGCCCAGAAAATCTTCGCCTCGCCCTTCGGCATGATGCTGAGGGGCATCAAGTCGAACCAGACGCGCATGAACTACACCGGCTTCAACACCCGCCCCTATGCGCTCACCGCCTTCGTCATCTCGGGCATGTATGCCGGGCTGGCCGGCGCACTCTTTGCCATCACCGATCCGCTGGCGGGGACCGAGCGCATGCAGTGGACGGCGTCGGGGGAGGTCGTGCTGATGACCATCCTCGGCGGCGTCGGCACGCTGGTCGGCCCGGTGATCGGGGCCTGGCTGATCGAGTATTTCGAGAACATCTTCTCGGCCTTCAACGAGAACGTCGTGCACCGGTTCTTCTCGTTCCTGCCGCCCGAGATCGCCGACCCGGTGAGCATGGTGGCCAGCAAGTTCGTCGGCGAGGGCTGGCACCTCACCCTGGGCCTCATCTTCGTGCTCGTCGTCGTGTTCCTGCCCGGCGGGATCATGGAGGGCGTGCGCCGGGTAGGCGCGATGTTCAGCCGCCGCAGTACCCCCACCACACCCGGCGCCGTGCGCGCCCAGCCGGCGGAGTGACAGGATGCTCGAGACACCCCGCAACGTCGTGCTGCACGTCGACGACGTGTGCAAGAACTTCGGCGGCCTGCAGGCCCTCAGCGACATCGACTTCTCGGTCGAGGAAGGCAGGACGCACGCCATCATCGGGCCTAACGGCGCCGGCAAGTCGACGCTGCTCAACGTGATCGTCGGCCGCCTCGCGCCGAGCCGCGGCGCCGTGGTCTTCGACGGCCAGGTGCTGACCGGCAAGCGGCCCTACGAGATCAACCAGATGGGCGTGGCGCGCGTGTTCCAGACGCCGGAGATCTTTCCCGAGCTCTCCGTGCTGCAGAACGTGATGACACCGGCCTTCGCCAAGCGCGACGGCGCCTTCCGGATCAACATATTCAGGCCGGTCGACAACGAGGCGGGGATCCGCGACGAGGCCGAGGCGATCCTCGAGGATGTCGGACTTTCGGGCCGCCGCCATGCCCATGCCGGGGCACTCAGCCGCGGCGACAAGCGTCGCATGGAACTTGCCATGTGCCTGATCCAGCATCCGCGCCTGCTGCTGCTCGACGAGCCCACCGCGGGCATGAGCCGGCACGATACCAACACCACCATCGAGCTGCTCAAGAAGATCAAGGCGCGCGGCATGACCAAGGTGATCATCGAGCACGACATGCATGTGGTGTTTTCGCTGGCCGACCGGATCTCGGTCCTCTCGGGCGGCAAGATCATCGCCGAGGGCCTCCCCGACGAGGTCCGCGGCAGCGCCAAGGTGCAGGAAGCCTATCTCGGCGGCGCGCACCGGCTCGAGGCCCACTGATGAGCGCCATGACCATGGATATTGAACAAGTCGCCGCCGCGTCCGAGCCCGCCGCCACCGCGGCGCGGGAAGCCGCCTTCTTCAGCGTGCGCGACATCCACGCCTACTACGGCGAAAGCTATATCGTGCAGGGCGTCTCGTTCGACGTGCAGCATGGGGAGATCCTCGCGCTGCTGGGGCGCAACGGGGCCGGCAAGACCTCGACCCTGCGCGCCGTCGCGCGGGTCGACAATCCGGCGCTGCGGACCGGCGAGATCTGGCTCGACGGCTTGCCGCTGCACCGGATGAAGTCATTCGAGGCGGCGCGCGCGGGCCTGCAACTGGTGCCCGAGGACCGGCGCATCATCCAGGGGCTGACGGTCGAGGAGAACCTGACGCTGGCGCAGGTCGCTCCCGGTGAGGGCTGGGAACTCGAGCGCATCTACAGCCATTTTCCGCGCCTGGCCGAGCGCCGCCGCCAGGAGGGCGTGACACTCTCGGGCGGCGAGCAACAGATGCTTGCCATCGCCCGGGCGCTGGCGCGCAACCTCAAGCTGCTGCTGCTCGATGAGCCCTACGAGGGCCTCGCTCCCGTGATCGTTGCCGAGATCGAAAAGATCCTCAACGAGATCAAGGGTCTGGGGATCACCACGATCATCGTCGAGCAGAACGCCATCGCCGCCCTGAGGCTCGCCGACCGTGCCGTGATCCTCGACACCGGCGAAGTCGCCTTCACCGGGGCCGCCGCGGACGTGCTCGCCGACGAAGCCTTGAGGCGGGAATACCTGGCGCTCTAGGAATAGGCCGGGGCCAGTACCGCGCCGTCAGGCCGGTGGGCAACAGCACAAGTTCGAACTGACTAGAGGAGCGATGGTGGAGCTGAGGGGAATCGAACCCCTGACCTCATCATTGCGAACGATGCGCTCTCCCAACTGAGCTACAGCCCCGCTCCGATCGGTGGGCTTGTTAGCCGATCCGATCGATTTGGGCTAGTGCTTTTTTGGGGCCCGCCGGGTCAGACCTCGGCCCAGGTACCGGTCTTCTCGCTCGCGAAGATGGCATCGAGCACCTTCATGTGCCGGATGGCGTCGTCGACACCCCATTCGAGCGGCCTGTTGTCGAGGATGGCGCGGCAGAAGGCGTTGGCCTGTTCGGTGTACTGGTCGCAGGGCGGCAGGATCTCGCGGCGCGAGAGGCTGCCGTCGGCGGCGTAGCCGGTGTCGAC
>JAEYZJ010000350.1 GCA_023430705.1 Pseudomonadota bacterium
TTCGATGCCGATCGCGACTACTGGTATCCGATGCTGGTCGTGGTCGATGAGGCGCAGCTCTTCGCCCCCGCCGTTGCCGGCGAAGTCTCCGACGAAGCGCGAAAACTGTCGCTCGGCGCCATGACCAACCTGATGTGCCGCGGCCGCAAGCGCGGGCTCGCCGGCGTCATTGCCACGCAGCGCCTCGCCAAGCTCGCCAAGAACGTCGCCGCCGAGGCGTCCAACTTCCTGATGGGCCGCACCTTCCTCGACATCGACATGGCCCGCGCCGCGGACCTGCTCGGCATGGAGCGGCGCCAGGCCGAAATGTTCCGCGACTTGAACCGCGGCCACTTCGTTGCGCTCGGGCCTGCCATGTCGCGCCGCCCGTTGCCGATGGTGATCGGTCCGGTCGAGACTTCGGCCCGCTCCTCGAGCCCCAAGCTCATGCCGCTGCCGGACCAGCCCGCCGATGCGAGGGAGCTGATCTTCGCCCCCGTGCCGGAAGCCCCGCGCCCGGTGCGCCGCCCGCCCCCGCCTCCGCCTCCCTCGACCAACGACCTGCTCGCCCAGCTGGTGCGGACCCAGATCCCGCAGCCTGCTCCGGACGAGCCGCAGATCGACCTCGCCGAACGCGACCGCACCATCGACGACATCATCCGCGAGCTGCTCGACGACCGCGACTCCGCCTTCCGGTCGGTCGCGGTGCTCTATCAGGATTTCCTCGTCCGCTGCCGCATCCGCCGCGTTCCAGGCAACGCGCTCGCGCTGCCCGCCTTCCGCCGCAAGCTGGCGGTCGTCCGGGCCGGCGTGGCCGACGAGACGGCGCAATCCGAGGTCTGGCAGCGCGCGCTTGCCCTCTCCGGCGCGCTCGCCGATGACGTGCAGGGGGTGTTCCTCGTCCTCGCCCGTGCCGCGGTCGAAGGCCTGCCCTGTCCCTCGGACGCAACCCTCGCCCGTGCCTACGGAACGCACTCTACGGGACGCGCCCGGCGGCTGCTGACCTGGTTCGAGGAGCGCGACCTGCTGGTCGTGCGCAAGGACCTGCGCAACCAGCGCATCGTCGCCTTCCCCGATCTTGACGCCGAGACTGCTCCCGGTAACCCCGACGCACCGGACTACGACGAGCGCACCGCCGCCGAGTAGCTTGCGACACTGAACGCTGAACCCGTCACCCCTAGGGGGACCGGAACACCGTTCGGCGACCTCTAGTCCTCCGGATGCCCCCAGAGCGCGAACGCACCGCCGAGCCGCCGGTGCCGCTCGTCCGCCATGTCCAGCACCTCCCGCGGATCGGGCGAGCCAAGCTCCAGCGCGCCATGTGCCGGGCGCCAGCCGAGCCCGGAGCCATCGTCGACCGGAACCGGTGCCCCCGGATTGTCGGAGATCCCGTAGACCATGCGGTAGCCCAGCCCCTCGGCATCCAGCCCGGCCTCGATCAGCGTCGCGAGGTCGTCGCGGTTGCACCAGAGCCGCGCCTCGCGCGGTGTCGCCGGATCGCCGGCCGTGCAGATGCGGATGGCGAGGCACTCGACGCCGAACTTGTCGAAATAGAGCCGCGCCAGCGCTTCGCCGAACGCCTTGGAGACGCCGTAGAGCGTATCCGGCCGCACTTCCGCATCGGCGCCGAGGGGTAGCTCGGACGCCGGATACATGCCCACCACATGGTAGCTCGAGGCATAGACGATGCGGCGGATACCCGCCTGCCGCGCCGCCTCGAACACGTTGTAGGTCGCAACGATGTTGGCATCGAGGATCGTCTGCCACGGTGCCTCTGTCGCCCGGGCTCCCAGATGCACCACGGCCGAGATGTCCCGCGCCATCAGCGCATCAACGGCCGCCCGCGCCGCGAGGTCCGCGACAATCACCTCCCCGCCGTCCCCGGCTGGCCGGATGTCGGTGGCGACGAAGTCTCGCCCGCGTCCGGCCAGCCAGTGCCGCATGTGCGTGCCCAGCTTGCCCGACGCTCCCGTCAACAGGATCTTCGACATGCTCGGTCCTCGGGGATCGCCGCCGTATTGGCTGGATCGCCTGCGGCAGGTGGCCGCCCCTGCGGCCGGGGCGCGGCGGCGCCTGCGCCGCCGCCGGGGCCTTACATCTGGTCTTCGCTCGGCGCCGTGGCCATGCCCAGCGCGGTCAGGTAGAGCTCGAGCAGGGCCTCCTGCTCCATGCGCTCGTTCTGATCCTGCTTGCGGATTGAGACGATCTTGCGCAGCACCTTGGTGTCGAAGCCGTTGCCCTTGGCCTCGGCATAGACTTCCTTGATGTCGCCCGCGATCGCCGCCTTTTCTTCCTCGAGGCGCTCGATGCGCTCGATGAAGGCCTTGATCTGGTCCTGGGCCACACTGTCGCTGGAGACGATGGACATAGTCGTATTCCTTCTTTGTTCGGCCCCCGTTCAACCCGGTTGGGCCGCACCGTTCAAGACCTAACGGTGCCTATCCACACCGCGTCGGCGCCGCACCTCCAATTTCCGCCAAAACCGTCCGATAGCGGTTGACAGCGCGCGGGGCGCTTTGCACAACACCACGCGCGCTGCAAACGATTTCAAGCATCGAACCCGGGCGGTCCATTGCGCTATCCACTCGCCATCGCCGGCGTTCTCACTGCGGCCTTCGCGGCCGGAACCATCTGGGCCTTCCTGCCTCGTCCGGTCGCACAGCAGACCGCCACGGCCCAGGAGCAGGCGCCAGCGCCCGGCGCTGCCGCCGAGAACGGCCAGGGCAGCTTCCGCGTCTGCAACGAGACCGCGAACCGGGTTTCCGTCGCCTTCGGCTATCGCGCCGAGAAGGGCTGGCAGTCCGAAGGCTGGTGGGTGGCCGAGCCACGCAACTGCGTCACCATCTACCGCGGCAACCTCGAGGCGCGCCGCTACTACTATCTCTACGCCGCCGACGACGAGAGCGGCGGCGCCTGGGATGGCAGCGTGTTCATGTGTACCCGCGACGAAACCTTCACCATCTTCGGGGTTGAGGATTGCCTGGCGCGGGGTTACGAACGCACGGGATTTTTCGAGGTCGACACGCACCACCGCAGCGACTGGACCTTGCAGTTGACCGAGGGGGAGGCGACCAGCGGCGAGCCGGACTCCGCCGTGCCGCTGGAAGGTGACTTGCCGACCGACGGCGAAATGCCCGCCGATGCTCCCACTGATGAAGGTGCAGACACCCTATGAGACGCATGAGACGCGTGAAGATCGTCGCTACCCTTGGGCCCGCCTCCAATGACGAAGCCACGATCGAGAAACTGGCGCGCGCCGGTGCGGATGTGTTCCGCATCAACATGAGCCACGCCAGCCACGATCTGCTGAAGCAGACCGTGGGCTATATCCGCAACGTCGAGGCCCGCCTGCACCATCCGATCGGGATCCTCGTCGACCTGCAGGGCCCCAAGCTCCGCGTCGGCCGCTTCGCCGAAGGCGCCGTCCAGCTCGTTGCCGGCGCCCGGTTCACGCTCGACAGCTCCGACACGCCCGGCACGGTCGAGCGCGTCTTCCTGCCCCATCCGGAAATCCTCGAGTCCGTTTCGGTCGGCGATCGCCTGCTGCTCGACGACGGCAAGCTGCAGCTCAAGGCCACAAAGGTGGGCGGCGGCCAGGTCGAGACCGAGGTCATCTATGGCGGCAAGCTCAGCGACAAGAAGGGTGTCAGCCTGCCCGACACGCTGCTGCCCATGGGCGCGCTGACCGAGAAGGATCACGCCGACCTGCTCAAGGGCCTCGAGGTCGAGGCCGACTGGATCGCGGTGAGCTTCGTGCAGCGCCCCGAGGACATCATCGACATCCGCAAGATCGTCCAGGGCCGTGCCGGCGTCATGGCCAAGATCGAGAAGCCGCAGGCGGTGGAACGCCTCGAGGAGATCATCAAGCTCTGCGACGCCTTCATGGTGGCGCGTGGCGACCTTGGCGTCGAACTGCCGCTCGAGCTGGTCCCCGGCCTGCAGAAGCGGATGATCCGTATCGCCCGCCGCTACGGCAAGCCGGTGGTCGTCGCCACACAGATGCTGGAATCGATGATCACCTCGCCGGTTCCGACCCGCGCCGAGGTGTCGGACGTGTCGATCGCCGTGTTCGAGGGCGCCGACGCCGTGATGCTCTCGGCCGAAAGCGCCTCCGGCCAGTATCCGGTCGAAGCGGTGAGCATGATGAACAAGGTCGCCGTGGCGGTCGAGAACGACGTCA
>JAEYZJ010000095.1 GCA_023430705.1 Pseudomonadota bacterium
CGCGCCGAATGGCTGGCGCGGGATTTCGGCCTTGGGCATGAAAAGGTCGAGAACACCATCATGCGCCAGCGTGAACCGGGCCTCGGAGTCGACCTGGCCGGGGCCTTGCACTGGACCGATCCGTGGAGCATCCGCGACCCGGGCGGGCTGGTGAAGCGCTATCTCAAGCTGTTCGAGTCGCTGGGCGGAACCTTCGTCAACGCGGATGCCATGCAGCTCGCCGGGCGTTTGTCCGGAGCGGGGTGGCAACTGCCGGTCGCGAACGGGATGGTCGAGGCCAGGGACGCGGTGATCGCGCTCGGGCCATGGGCTGGCGATCTCACGGAGCGACTCGGCTACCGGCTGCCAGTTGGGGTGAAGAGGGGCTACCACATGCACTACCACCAGCCCTCGAGCGGTCAACTAGGCAGCTGGGTGCTGGACGCCGAGTACGGGTACCTGCTGACCCCGATGGTGAAGGGGATCCGCCTGACGAGTGGCGCCGAGTTCGCCCTGCGCGATGCGCCATCTACGCCGGTGCAGGTGGACCGGGACGAGGTCTTCGCACGGGAGCTGTTCCCGGGCCTCGGCAGCCGCGTCGACGGCCAGCCCTGGCGCGGGGCGCGTCCGGCAACACCGGACATGATGCCGATCCTCGGGCCCGCGCCGCGGCACCAGGGGCTGTGGTTCGCCTTCGGCCATGCGCACCATGGCATGACGCTGGGGCCGGCCACGGGGCGGCTGATCGCCGAGATGATCGCGGGCGAATCACCTTTCATCGACCCAACCGCTTTCTCGCCAAGCCGCTTCCTCTAGCCGCAGGATTGGGGGTTGAAGCCGGCTGCCGAAACGCTACGTTAGCGGCGCGGTTACCGGGCCCCTCTGACGGCGGTGTTATCCCCGTGATGTCGGAACTGCTCCAAGTAATCACACGGAGAAGGTCCGGCATGGACATGCTCATTGGCGCCCTGAGTGGCGATTTCCTCGGCACCCCTATCTACTTCTGGGTTGCATTCCTCGCCATCGTCATTGGCCTGCTGGTCTTCGATCTGGGCGTTCTCAACCGCCACGATCATGAGATCTCCGCAAAGGAGAGCCTGACACTCTATGCCGGCTACATGTTCGTGGCGGTGCTCTTCGGTGTATGGGTCTGGTTCAGCCGCGGCGCGGAAGCCGGGCTCGAGTTCTACACCGGCTATCTGATCGAGCAGAGCCTCGCGATGGACAACATGTTCGTCATCGCGACCATCTTTGGCTTCCTTTCGATCCCTCGGCTCTATCAACACCGCGTGTTGTTCTGGGGTATCCTCGGCGTCATCGTGTTCCGGGCCGTCCTGATCGGCCTTGGCGCGGCACTGGTCCACTCGTTCAGCTGGGTGCTGGCGTTGTTCGGCGCCTTCCTGATCTTCACCGGCATCCGCCTGTTCTCGCACAAGGACCAGCAAGCGGACATCGAGGCCAACCCGGTTTTCAAGTACCTGCGCCGCCACTTCCGCATCAGCAACAAGCTCGACGGCAAGCACTTCATCACCAAGCTCCCGGACAGCAAGACCGGCAGGCTGGTGACCTACCTGACGCCGCTCGGCGTGGCGCTGATCATGGTCGAGACCGTCGACCTGATCTTTGCCGTCGATTCCGTGCCGGCCGTGTTCGCCGTCACTCAGGACACGTTCATCGTCTACACGTCGAACATCTTCGCCATTCTCGGCCTCAGGGCGCTCTACTTCGCGCTCGCGGCTGCGATGAACCGCTTCCGCTACCTGCAGGTCTCGCTGGCCATCGTGCTGGTGCTGATCGGCATCAAGGTCGCGCTGGTGCCGTTCGGGGTGAAGATCGACACGCTGCTGTCGCTGGTGGTTACGATCGGCATCCTCGTTGGGGGCGTGCTCTACTCCCTTTGGAAGACGCGCGGCGAGCCCGACATCAGCGCCGAGGAGCATCCGGAGCAGGGTCGGTTGGAGCCCTAAGCCAGGGTCTCCTCTTCGAGGTAAAGGGCGAAGCCGGTGACGCCACCGACATCGGCTTCCACCGACCAGGCATTGAAGCGCCGGTTATCGCGCTCCATGACGCCGAGTGGGCGGACATCCACCACGACACCGGTCGGGGTTATGGCGGCGCAGACCGGTTCGTTCAGCTGGTTGCGCTTGGTTGCGAAGGACACATAGACCTGCTGCGGGTCGTCGGCTGTCGCGATGGCCAGCACCTGGAAATAGGTGTCGCAGAACACCGTGCCCTGGAACACGGGGTCCGCGAACGTGTGGGTCATGCCGGTGGCGGGAGGCTGGGCAAGGGCGGCGGCGGGCAAGAGGCTGAACCCGAGTGCCAGAAGCGTGCTCTTCATGACGCCTCCTTTCGAAACTCTCGTTTCCTCGTGGGTGCCGCGTCAGCGGCATCGGGGCTGAACACCGGCTGGACGGGCAGGTTGCCCGTCCCGCCATCACGGCTTTGCGATACCTTGGCCCGTCAGGGCCTTACGGTTTCGACAACCAGCGTGCCGGCGGGCAGGGGGACGAGAAGCTCGGCTTCCGGCCGTGTCAGGAACAGCCATTCCGGCCACTGCTCCGGGCGGAGCACACAGACCTGCCGGTTGTGGATCGGCGCGATGTCCGGACCGGGCTGGGTAGTGAGCATGGCAAAGCTCAGGGCACCGTCCTCGGCCTCGCTCCAGAGGCCGGCGATTCCCATCACCGTAGAGTCCTTGAGCCGGAAGCGATGCTTGGTCTTGGGCGACTTGCTGCCGGTGAACTCGAAAAACCCCGACATCACGATCACGCAGCGACGCGAGTCGGCGAAGTGCCGGTTGTCGGAGCGGAAGTTGAAGACCGGCGACGCCTTGGAGAGCGGGGCGGGCCAGCCGAAGCGCATCAGGATCAGCTCTGCGCCATTGCCCGCGGCGCGCAACACCGGGCCCATGTCACCGATCCGTATGTCGCCGGGGCGCGGCAGGTCGGTTCCTTCTCGACCGAAGGTGTCGTCAGTCCCGCGGCGCGGATGGCGTCGCGGTACTGGGCGTAGCTCACCAACTGCTCGTAGGTGTTGCAC
>JAEYZJ010000110.1 GCA_023430705.1 Pseudomonadota bacterium
GCGCCCGAACGCGGCAACGTCGTCAACCTCATGGATGCGCTGAAGGCGAGCCTGAGCACGAGCAAGCCCGCCGCCCCAAGCAAGGCCAAGGCCGAGCCGGCAAAACCCGCGGCGAAGAAGCCGACGCTGAAGGAAGCGGTGGAGGCGTCGAAGGCCGTGGCCGGGAAGCCGGCGGCGCGGAAGAAGGCTTGAGGGCACTCGGTGCGCCTCGCGCCCCTCACCCTGGCCTCTCCCCGGAGGGGCGAGGGGACGATAGACGCACCGGCAGCGCCACAATGCCCCCTCTCCCCCCTGGGGAGAGGGCCGGGGTGAGGGGCGCGACCGAGCAGGCCTAGCGGATCAACTCCCCTATCTGTAGAATCGCCTGATGCGGAAAGCGGACAGCACTGTTGGCATCGTGGGAGCGCTCAGTGCGTTTCCGCGACGGCTGGCGGCGCGGGCACTTTCCACCAAGGGTAGCCGGCTCAGGCGCGGCAATACGCGCCACACCAGCACGCTGGTGCTGGGGCGCACGCTGCTCGACAAGCTTTCCGACCCCGAGATCGAAGCCCGCGTCGAGGGGCTGAGGGAAAGCGGGGCGGCGCTGATCAGCGAGAACGGGTTCCTGCGGCTGCTCGGACTGATGGCGGCGCCGGAGCAATCGAACCTCAGCCGGCAGTCACTGCTCGAGCAATCCAGGCTCGATCCCCATGCCTTCGACCTGCTGGTCCTCTTCGATGCGTTCGAGCATCACGCCGAGCCGTTCTCGTTCCGCGACCTGATCCTCAGCCGCAAGTACGCGGGGCTGCTGGCGGGAGGCGCCACGTGGGGCGACATCGCGCGCTCGGTGCATCGGGCCGGGCCAGTGCAGTCGCTGACCGCGATGTCGCTGCATCCGGGCGGGCCCAAACGCATCCACGCCCTGATTGGCGAGGACCGCGCCGAGCTCGACGGGCAGCGGCTGCTGCCGCTGGCGCCGGTCGAGGACGAATCCGAGGAGTATTTCGCACTCGCCGAGGCAGCGGAGGCGAACGGGCTGTTCGCGGAGGCGGCGGTGCTCTACGGGCACTGCCTTGCGATCGACCCCAGCGATTCCGTCGCGGCCTACAACCGGGGCAACTGCCTGAGGGCGATCCACGACAATGCGGATGCCGCGGCGTCCTACATGCAGGCGATCAAGCGCGACCCCGAGTTCGTCGAGGCGTGGTTCAACTATGCCGGGCTGCTGCGCGAGGAGGGCAAGGTCGGGCCGGCGCGGGCGCACCTGAGCCGGGCCATCGAGATCGACCCGGACTATGCCGACGCGGTCTACAACCTCGCGACACTCGAATACGACGCCGGCAGGCTCGCCGAGGCGCGGCAGTGGTGGGCGCGATACCTCGAGCTCGACCAGAATTCGGAGTGGTCCCGCACCGCAGCGCGCGGCATAGCCTATGCGGATGCGCAACTGAGGCGATCGGCAGGCTGATGGCGACGGAATTCCTCTTCGACGGTCCCGAGGATGCGCGGGTCACCATCATGCTGGCCCACAGCGCCGGGGCGCCGATGGACTCGGCCTCGATGAACGCGACGACCAGGGCGCTGGCCGCGGCGGGGTTCCGGGTGGTGCGGTTCGAGTTCGGCTACATGGCGGCGCGACGGGGCGGCACGCGCCGGCCGCCGCCCAAGGCCGAGACGGTGATGGTGGAGTATGTCGCCGCGATCGACGACCTCGGCCCGACCAACGGTCCGCTGATCATCGGCGGCAAGTCGATGGGCGGGCGGGTGGCCTCGATGGTCGCCGACGCCGAGCATGATGCGGGGCGGATCGCGGGTCTGCTGTGCCTCGGCTATCCGTTCCATCCGCCGGGGCGGCCGACGCAACTGCGCACCAGGCACCTCGTCGGGCTCAGGTGCCCGGCGCTGATCTGCCAGGGGACGCGCGACGAGTTCGGGGTGCCGGACGAGGTCGCGACCTACGGGCTGTCGCCCAGGATCGAGGTGAAGTGGCTCGAGGACGGCGACCATGACCTCAAGCCGCGCAAGTCGATCTCCGGGTTCTCGACGGCGGATCACCTCAAGACCGTGGCCGAGGCCGTCAGCGCGTGGGTCGGGCGCATCGCGCCTTGAAGATCGCCACCTACAACATCAACAACGTCAACAAGCGGCTCGACAACCTGCTCGCCTGGCTCAGGGAGGCGGAGCCGGACGTCGTCTGCCTGCAGGAGCTGAAGGCGCGGGACCACCAGTTCCCGGCCACCGCGCTCGCCGATGCCGGCTACGGCGCGGTGTGGCGGGGGGAGGCGAGCTGGAACGGGGTCGCGATCCTCGCGCGCGGAGCCGAGCCGGTGCTGACGGCGGACGAGCTGCCAGGCGATCCCGATGACCGGCAGGCCCGCTACATCGAGGCCGCGGTCAACGGCGTGGTGATCGCCTGCCTCTATGCGCCGAACGGCAATCCGCAGCCGGGGCCGAAGTTCGACTACAAGCTGCGCTGGGGCGAGCGGCTGATCGCGCATGCGGGCGAGCTCCTCGGGAGCGGGCTGCCGGTGGTGATCGCGGGAGACTTCAACATCGTGCCCGAGCCGCGCGACATCTACGTCACCAGTTCGTACCGGGACAACGCGCTGGTGCAGCCGGGGCCGCGCGAACAGTACCGGCGGCTGCTGGAGCAGGGCTGGACGGATGCGCTGCGCCGGCTGCATCCGGACGCGACGCTCTACACGTTCTGGGACTACATGCGGAACCGGTGGGAGCGCGACGCGGGGCTGCGGCTCGACCACCTGCTCGTCTCGAAGAAGCTGGTGCGCAAGCTGAGGGGCGGCGGCATCGACAGGGACGTGCGGGGCCGGGAGGGCGCCAGCGACCATGCCCCCGCCTGGATCGACCTCGACGCCTAGCGGCTCGCTCAGAAGTCGGAGAGCGCGGGGCGGTCGAGAAAGGGCGGGGTCGGGCGGATGGCGGGCAGCTTCAGTCGGCCGCCGGCCGCCTGCAGGGCCTCGATCATGCTCTGGTACGGCTCCTCGCGCCGGTGCTGCGCGGCGACGAGCGCGACGATGCGGCGGGACTCGCTGCTGATGCGATAGAGGCGGACGCCATCGAGCGAGGCGCCGCCGCTGACGGTCGAGAGCGCGGGCGCAAGGCAGATGCCGGAGCCGGCGCGGACGAGGCCGAGCGCCACCTCGAAGCTGCGGCACTGTGCGACGACCCGGTGCTCGGGGAGCATGTGGTCGTACCAGTCGGCGACGCGCCGGGCATGCTGGGTGCCGAAGATGAACTGGATCGAGCGGTTGAGGGTGGCTGCCGCGGCAGGAGGGAGCCGTGCCGGGTCGGCGATGCCGTCGAGTTCGAGGCTCTCGGGCACGACGAGGACGTAGGGGTCCTCGACGAGCGGGACCTGGACAAATCCGATGCCGGCCTCGGCCACCGAGTTGGCGGCGAGCAGGCCGATGCTGACCCGGCGGCTGTAGAGCATTTCGAGGATGTCGGCGGGCGCGCTTTCCTGGATGTCGAACTCGGCATCGGGGAACCGCGCCTGCACCGCAGCGACGGCATCGGGCAGCAGCACGCGCAGCACGGAATTGATGCCGGCGAGCCGCAGGGTGACGCGCTGGCCCGAGGAAAAGCGGGTGAGGCCATCCTCGAGGTCCTGCATGTGGCGCAGGATCTGCTCGGCCCGGGGCAGCAGGAACTTGCCGGCCTCGGTCAGGGTCATCTCGGTGGCGTGGCGGCGGAAGAGGAGGGCGCCGACCGTGCCTTCGAGCTTGGCCAGCTGCTGCGACAGCGAGGGCTGGGCGAGGCCGAGGTGCTTGGCGGCGCGGGTCAGCGTCTCCGAATGCGCGACGGCCCAGAAGATGCGCAGCTGGTGCAGCGTGATCCCGGCGCGGCGCCGGCGCGGGGCTTCGGCATCGCCGCGATCGGGCGCCGGGGCGAGGTCGGGATCGTCGTTGTCTGTCATCGGCCATCCTCCCGGGTTGGGAAAGCGCTTAGCGCGGGCGCGCGCAGGCGGTGCCAATTCATTGCATTGGACGCAAGGGCAAACGCGCCAAAAGTGGCAGTGTCATCGGCATCCGAACACGATAATGACATTTTTTGCGAAACTGACTGGAGTGGCTCGGTGGCCGAGATCAGCTATACCTATGTGCCATGGGAACGGCTGCAGGCCGCCACGATCGGCCTGTTCCGGGCCGCCGGCTCGGGCGTGCGCGAGGCGCAGCTCATCGCCGAGCACCTGGTCGAAGCCAACCTGCGCGGACATGATTCGCATGGCGTGGGCGTCGTGCCGATGTACCTGAGCAGCCGCCGCGCGAAGGGGCTGGTGCTCAACCAGGAACTGAAGGTCGCGATCGACACGGGCGCCATGCTGATCTGCGATGCGGGGCTGGGGGCCGGCCAGGTGATGGCGCACGACGCCATGGTGATGGGGATCGAGCGCGCCAAGGAAGAAGGCAGCGCCATCGTCAGCCTGCGCAACAGCCATCACATCGGGCGCATCGGGCACTGGGCCGAGCAATGCGCCCAGGCGGGCATGGTCTCGATCCATTTCGTCAACGTGGTCGCCGGGGCCATCGTCGCGCCGTTCGGCGGCACCCGGGCGCGGCTCGGCACCAATCCGTTCGCGGCGGCCTTCCCGCGGGCGGGCGAGCCGCCGGTCGTGGTCGATTTCGCGACCAGCATGCTCGCCTCGGGCAAGGTGCGCGTCGCGCACAACAAGGGCGTGCCGATCCCCGCCGGCGCGCTGCTCGACAACCGCGGCAACCCCACCACCGACCCCGGCGAGCTGTTCAAGACGCCGCCCGGCGCGCTGACGACGTTCGGCGAGCACAAGGGCTGGGGCCTGATGCTGGCCTGCGAACTGCTGGGCGCGGCGATGGTGGGCGCCCCGACCCAGCATGTGGGGCCCGGCACCGGCACGGTGATCAACTCGATGTTCTCGGTGATCGTCTCGCCCGAGCGGCTGGGCACGGACGGCCCGTTCGCGCGCGAGCTCGAGGCGGTGCTCAACTGGGTCACCTCCGAGGACGGCGTCAAGCTGCCGGGCCAGCCGGAGCGCGAGATGCGGCAGGAGCGGCTCGCCGGCGGCATCCCGATCGATCCCGCGACGCTCGAACAGCTCGAGGACGCGGCCCGCCAGGTCGGGATGGGGGCGTTCCTCACGGCCTGAGGCCACGGCCCGGTGGATTGCGGCGGCGGGTGATTTCCAAGCACGCTCCATACTGGCTAGGCTCCGGCAGGTCATGTCGGAGAGTCAGGTGAAGATCGGTATCGTGGGCCTTGGCGCGCGGGTGGGCTATCTCGCGAAGCTGGCGGTGCAACTGGTGCCCGGCGCGCGGCTCGCCGGCTATGTCGATCCCTCGCCCTTTGGGCTGCCGCAGCTGGCGGAGGCCGGGATCGATCCCGGGCCCGCCTACGGCTCGCCGGCCGAGCTGCTGGCGGCCGAACGGCTCGACCTGCTGATGGTCGGCTCGCCCAATCACCTGCATCTCGAGCATATCCGCATCGGGCTCGAGGCCGGGCTGAAGGTGTTCTCCGAAAAGCCGGTGGTGACGAGCGAGGCCGAGACCTGGGAGCTGCTGGAGCTGCTGCGTTCGAGCGGCGGGGCCGACCGGGTGATGATCGGGCTCGTGCTGCGCTATGCGCCGCTCTACCGCGACCTCGTCGCGACCCACCGCGCCGGCGCGCTGGGCCGGATCACCTCGATCGAGGCGAGCGAACATATCGGGCCCTATCACGGGGCCTTCTTCATGCGCGACTGGCGTCGGCGGACGCACTACTCGGGCGGCTTCATCCTCGAGAAGTGCTGCCACGACATCGACCTCTACCAGGGCCTCGTGGGCAGCCGGCCGGTCCGGGTGGCGAGCTTCGGGGGACGCAAGACCTTCGTGCCCGAGAACCTGCCCACGAAGGCGGGCGCGAACGACCTCGGCGAGTATTTCCGCAAGCCGGGCGGGTGGGAGAGCATCGACCGGGTGTGGGACAGCGATGCCGACATCATCGACTACCAGACGGCGCTGGTCGAATACGAGGGCGGCGAGAACCTCTGCTTCCACACCAACCTCAACGTACCCGACGAGTACCGGCACTTCACCGTCATCGGCACGGAGGGCATGGCCGAGGGCGATTTCGTGCGCAACTACTACCGGGTGCACGATGCGCGCACCGGCAACAGGACGGTGGACCGGACCTATCGCGCCGATACCGGCCACGTGCACTACGGCGCCGACGAGCAGATGGTGGCCGATATCTTCGCGCATGTGACGACGGGCGCGCCGCTGCCGGTGTCGATCCTCGACGGGCTCGAGGCCGGGCTTACCGCGATCAAGATCGACGAGGCGCGGGCGCGCCGGCAGGTGATCGAGATGGGCGAGACCTGGCGGCAGTTCGACAGCTATGGCCTGAGACGGCAGGCGCGGGAGGCGACGTTCCGTCCGGCGGAATACGGCGCGCGGTAGGGCAGGCGGCGGACGGATTCCCGGTCCGCGGGGCTTTGCGCGGCAGGGCGGCCCCGGTAATGTCGCGCCGGCATTTTCCGGAGGACTTCATCATGTTCAAGACCATCGCGGCCCTCGGGCTTGCGGCAACCCTCGCCCTCGGCGTGTCGCCTGCGGCCATGGCGGCGGGCGAGAAGGTGTCGGTCATCACCCCGTTCCTGGCCGCCATCGCCACCGGCGAGATGATCGAGGCCTTCAAGGCCAAGGCCGCCGAATACCAGTGGAGCGTCGACGTGGTCGACACGGCCGGCGACATGGCCGCGTTCGCGAGCCGCGTCGAGGACGCCACCACCAGCGGCGCCAAGGCGATCGTGCTCGTCTCGGTCGATCCGGCGCAGATCCAGGACCAGGTCGACAAGGCCAAGGCGGCCGGCGTGCCGGTGATCACCATCGACGGCGCCAGGAACGAGTCCAGCGTGCTGAACGTGACCTCGGACAACTATGTCCTGGGCGAGACGATGACGAAGTACCTGTTCGAGCAGATCGGCAACAAGGGCAACATCGTGCGCTTCTTCTATTCGGCGCATCCGGGCGTGCACCAGCGCGAGCTGGCGCTCGACGACGCGCTGAAGGCCAACCCGGAGGTCAAGCAGGTCGCCGACCACTACGTGGCGGTGCCCGGCCAGGTGGATGACAGCCGGGCAGCGATGGATGCCATGCTGCTCGCCAACCCGGGCGAGGGCGCGATCAACGCCGTGTGGGCCGGCTGGGACGAGCCCGGCATCGGCGCCGAGCTCGCGGTTTCGGCGGCCGGGCGCAAGGGGATCATCATCGCGGGCATCGACGGCAATCCGCAGGCGATCGAGCTGATCAAGGGTTGCACGCCCTACGTCGCGACCGTGCGGCAGGGCTTTGGCGAGATGGCCAACATCGCCGCCGACCAGCTCAACACGATCCTTGCGGGCGGGACGCCGGACAAGGACGAGCTGTTCGCTCCGGTCGAGCTGATTACCCGCGACAGCCTCGGCGTCGCCTGCTCCGACTGACCGTTGCTGGAGCTCAGGGGCATCAGCCGGCGCTTCGGGGCGACGCAGGCACTCGAGGATGTGAGCCTCGCCCTCGGTGAGGGCGAGGTGCTCGGGCTTGTCGGTCCCAACGGGGCCGGCAAGTCGACGCTGATCAAGATCATCGCCGGCGCCGACCAGCCCGATGCCGGCGAGATCGCGGTCGACGGCGTGCCGACACGGTTCCACTCGGCCCATGACTCCTATGCCGCCGGGATCAGGGTGATCCACCAGGACGCGCCGCTGGTGCCGGGTTTCGACACCGTGGAGAACTGCTATCTCGGCCGCCAGTATCCGCGCCGGCACGGGATGATCGACCGCCAGGCGATGCGGCGGCGCATCGCCGAGGTGGCGCGCGACATCGCGCCGGAGCTGCCGCTCGACGTGCCGGTGATGTACCTGCCGCCGGCGGAACGGCAGTTCGTGCGGCTGTTGCGGGCGATCGCGGACAAGGGGCGCATCCTCATCCTCGACGAGCCGACGGCGGCGCTGCCGGCCGAGGATGCCGAGCGGTTCTACGACGTTCTCAGGCGCACGCGGGAGCGCGGCACCTCGATCGTGCTGGTCAGCCACCGGCTCGACGAGATCGCCGATTTCTGCAACCGCGCGGTGGTGCTGCGGGACGGGCGGATCGTGGCGCGGTTCGGGGCGGGCGAGGTCAATCCCGAGGCGATGATCGCGGCCATGGGCGGCAGCGCGGTCGAGCGCTCGAGCCGGGCCACCGACATGAGCGCGCCCAAGGTGATCGAACTGGAGGGGCTCATCGCGGGCGACCTGACGCGGCCGGCAACGCTCGACGTCCGCAGCGGCGAGGTGATGGCGCTCTACGGGCTCGCCGGCTCGGGACGGTCGAGCCTGCTGAACGCGGTCTGGGGCGCCATCGGGTGGAGCGGCCGGATGCGCATCGAGGGCGAGGCCTATGCGCCGCGCAGCCCGCGCGAGGCGATCGCGCGCGGGGTTTCATGCGTGCCGGCGGACCGCCATCGCAGCGGCCTGTTCCTCGACCAGGATCTCATCTTCAACAAGACGCTGCCGCTGCTGTCGGCCTATCGCCGGTTCCGCGGCCTGCCCGTGCCGGACACGGCGGCGGAGCGGGCGGCGTTCCTCGTGGCCGCCGAGCGCGTGTCGCTCGCCTATCGCAGCCCGGCGCAGCTGGCGCGGACGCTGTCGGGCGGCAACCAGCAGAAGCTCATCTTCTCGCGCTGGGCCAACCGCCACTCGCGCGTGATGCTGCTCGACGAGCCCACCGAGGGCGTCGACGTGATGGCCAAGGCGACGATCAAGGACATCATCCGGGCGATCGCGGCCGACGGCAACGCCGTGCTGGTCTCGACCTCGGATCGCGACGAAGCGCTCGAGCTGGGGGACCGCATCGCGGTCTTCCGGCAGGGCGGGATCGTCAGGGTATTCTCGCGGGCGGAGGCAAGCGCCGAGGCGCTGTCGGCTGCCGCGCAATCGAGGGAGGCGGCGTGACCCGCACCAATCTCAACCGTTTCGGCACGCTGATCGCGTTCGTGGTCCTCTGCGTCGGCTTTTCCATCGCGAGCCCGGCCGCGTTCGCATCGCCGGCCAATGTGTTCAACCTCGTGCAGCAGATGGCGACGCTGGCGATCGTGGCGACGGCGGCGACGCTGGTGATGACCATTTCCGAGTTCGACCTGTCGGTGGGGTTCTCGGCCTCGCTCGCGGCGGTGATCTGCTTTGTGATGTTCGGCAACGGCTACGATGTGTGGCTGGCGGTGCCGGCGGCGCTGGCGGTGGGCGTTGCGGGAGGAGCGGCGAACGGCGTGCTGGTGGCGCGCTTCGGCATTCCCTCGTTCGTCGCGACGCTGGCGCTGGGCACCATTCTGTCGGGCTTCGCCTTCGGGCTGAGCGGGGGGCAGAGCCTGTTCCAGAAGGTGCCCGACGCGTTCAAGGGGCTGGCACGGGGCGACGCGCTCGGGGTTCCGGTGCTCGGGCTGTGGATAGTGCTGGTGATGGGTGTGGCCGCGTTCGTGCTCAACCAGACCGAGTTCGGGCGCCGGCTGAAGGCGATCGGCGGCAACCCGCAGGCCGCGCGGCTCGCCGGGCTGCCGGTGGTACGCGACGTGATCGTGACCTTCGCCGTGGCGGGCGGGCTGTCGGCGCTGGCCGGGCTGCTGCTGGCGGCACGGCTCGGCAGCGTGCAGCATACGATGGGCGAGCCGCTGCTGCTGCCGGCGTTCGCCGCGGTGTTCATCGGCACCACGGCGTCGCCGACCGGTGCGCCGACGGTGGCGGGCACGCTGCTGGGCGTCGCGATCACCGGCGTCATGGTCAACGGCATGACGATCCTGGGGGTCGAGCCGTTCGTGCAGCGCATCCTCACCGGCGTCATCATCATCGTCGCGGTGCTGCTGCGGCGGGTGGGCCGCGCGCGATGAAGGTGCTGGTGCTCGACTGCGGCAGCTCGGCGGTCAAGGCGACGGTGTTCGGGGCCGACGGCGCGGTGCTCGCCTCGACCGATGCCGGCTATCCGGACGCGCCGTCGGCGCACCGGCGCGACCCGGCGGACTGGTGGCAGGCGACGGTGGCGGCGGTGGGCCGCCTGCCCCGCGAGGGGATCGGGGCGGTGGCGCTGACCGGCACGATGGAGAACCTCATCGCCGTCGATGCGGAAGGGCAAGCGTGCGGCGAGGCGGTCATCTATTCCGACCCGGCGGGGGCGGGGGTGCTCGCGGATCTCTCGGCACGGCTCGAGGCGATCGGCGCGACGGCAATCCTCGGCAATGCGCCGGAGCCGCTGATGACGGGGTTCAAACTCAGGGCGCTGGGCGCGCCGGGCGCCCGCTGGGTGCTGCCCGGCTCGAAGGACTACCTGGCGCTGCGGCTGACGGGGGTGGCGGCGACCGACCCGAGCTGCGCCAGCACCACCGGCCTCATGGACATCGGGACGCGGGACTGGTCCGCGGCGCTGATCGCGCTCATCGGGATCGATGGCGGGCTGCTGCCGCCGATCCTTGCGGCCGATGCCACGGTGGGCCCGCTGCGCGAGGATGCGGCGGCGGCGCTGGGCCTCGTGGCTGGCCTGCCGGTGATCAACGGGTGCGGCGACGGGGCGGCGACCACGATCGGCAGCGGGGCGGAGCGGCCGGACGAGGTGAGCGTCTACCTCGGCACCAGCGGCTGGGTGGCCGGGGTCACCGCCGTCACCGAGCGGGCGGCGCGGCCATACTACCGGCTGGCGCATCCGCTGCATGGCGGGCTGATCGAGATTGCGCCGATCCTCTCGGCCGGGGCGGCGGCGCAGTGGGCCCGGCAGACGCTGGGGCTGACGCTGGCCGAGGCCGAGCGGCTGGCGGCGGAGGCGGATGCGGCGCCCGGGGCGGCGCTGTTCCTGCCCTACCAGAGCGGGGCGCGCTCGCCCTTCGTCGATCTCGAACTGCGCGCGGGGTTCGTGCAGGTGGGAGCGGCGGATACGAGCGGCACCCTCTACCATGCGGCGCTCGAAGGCGTGGCGCTCGCGATCGCCGCCAATGTCGGGGCGATGGGCGCGGCGGGGCCGGTCTATCTCGTGGGCGGCGGCGCGCAGAGCGCGACCTGGCCGCAGATCTTTGCCGACGTGCTGGGCCGCACCGTGACCGTGCCGCGCGACCCGGTGCTGGCGGCGAGCCTCGGCGCCTACCGGGCGGCGGCCCGGGCGCTCGGCCTCGGCGCGGGGAGCGCGGGCGGCGGACGGGTGTTCGAGCCGCGGCCGGAGCGGGCGGCGCGCATCGCGCGGCAGGCGCGGGCCTTCGAGCGGGCGACGACGATGCTGCGGGAGCTGGCGCGCGACTAGAGCTCGGCGCCCAGCATGTCGCTGAGGTCGCGCGAGAAGTGGCGGCGGAAGAGCACCAGATGGCCGGCGCCCAGGGACGTGGCGCGATAGCCGAGCCTGCCGGCGACGAGCGGCGGCGGACTTGCCGCCAGCTGCGCGAGGTGGCAGTCGGTCGCGGCGACGAGACGATCGAGGATCGCGGGCGGGACGGCGCTGTCGATGATGGCGAGGTCGACCTCGAGCACGGCGGCGGTGTTGAGGATGATCTCGGCCATGGCGGGGCCGGCGGCGGCGATCCAGGGCGCGACATGGGCTTCCCACTCCGCCCAGGGCCATGCGGCCGGGTTGGTCCGGGGCAGGGCGATGCCGGCCGCCGACAGGCGCCGCTCCAGCGCGACCAGCGAGGCGACCTGATGGCCGACGGTGCGGTTGCCGTCATGGCCGTTCACCAGCATCGAGCCGAGATTGGCCGAATTGCCGGTCGGGCCTTCCCAGAGCTTGTGCTCGGCGGTGATGCCGGCGCCAAGATAGGTCGAGACGAAGAGGTGGACGAGATTGGCGGGGCGGGGCGGGGGCGACAGCACCAGCTGGGCGAAGCAGGCGCAGTTGCCGTCGTTGAACCAGGTCGTCGGCAGCCCGGTCGCCGCCTCGAGGCCGGCCCGCAGGTCGAGGTCGCGCCACAGCGCGCACTGTGCGTCGGGCTCGCGGGTGGAGGCGGGCCGCCGGTCGGCGTGGCCCGGCGAGGCAAGGCCGATGCCGGTGATGCGGTCGCGGCGATGCGGGGGCAGGCCGGCAATCAGGTCGGCGATGGCGCCGGCGGCCTCATCGACGATGCAGTCGGGGTCGAGGGCGGCGAAATCGCGCCGGTAGCGGCCGATCTCCTCGCTGCCGAAGTTGATCAGAACGATCTCGATGTGGCGCCACGAGATCTCGCAGCCGATGCCGTAGGTCGCGCTGAAGTCGAGAAAGAGCGGCGTCGCGGGCTGGCCGCGACGGCCGCGCAGGACCTCGCCACGGATGACGAAGCCATCCTTCTCGAGCTCGGCGACGATGGCCGAGGCGGTCTGCGGGGCAAGCCCGGTGCGGCGCGAGACGTCAGCGTTCGACAGCCCCGGGTTGAAGGCGATGGCGGTCAGCACGGCGCGGCGGTTCGCGGCCCTCAGGCTCGCATGCTGAACGCCCCGCTCTGCCGGTTGGAAGAAATCCGCCACGCCCCCGCCCCCGCGTATCGTGTCTCGACGCAAAAGGCGCCGGCCCCCTTCCGGTAAACCGGAGTGAGGCCGATTCCTGCGTTCACCAACAGTAGAGGGTGGTGGGCCGTGACGGTCAACCCGACCCCTACCAATTGGTCACTGAGCCATCCCGGCGATAGAGCATCGGCGCCTGCCAGAACTTGAAGCTCTGGCGCTTGATCAGCTCCTCGTTGACCTCGATGCCGAGGCCCGGCGCGTCGCTGACGGGATAGCAGGCGCCCTCGAGGCGGGGCTGCACGGGGAAGAAGTCGGAGTTGTCGAAGCCGAGGCTCTCGGCCGGGCTCGAACGGGTCTCGAGCCAGGAGAAGTTCGGCACGGCGGCGGAGAAGTGGACCGTGGCGGCGGTGCAGATGGGCCCGAGCGGATTGTGCGGCATCAGGTCGACATAGTGCGCCTCGGACCAGCCGGCGACCTTCATGGATTCGGTGAGGCCCCCGACATTGCAGACGTCGATGCGGTTGAACTGGTGGATGCCGCGCTCGATGTAGGGCAGGAACTGCCACTTGCTGGCGAACTCCTCGCCGATGGCGAAGGGCACGTCGGTGAGGGTGCGCAGCGACTCGTAGGCCTCGGGGGTCTCGTCGCGGATCGGCTCCTCGAGGAAGTCGAGCGTGCCGGACGGCATCTTCTGGCAGAAGCTCGCCGCTTCGGCGACGCTCAGGCGGTGGTGGTAGTCGACGCCGAGCACGACGTCCTCGCCCAGTTCCTCGCGCGCCTTGACCATCCACCTGGCGGTCTTGCCGATGTGCTCGCGCGGCTCGAAGATCGTCTCGCCATGGCCGGAGGGCGACAGGCGCATGGCGTTCCAGCCGTGCTCGATCAGCATTTTCGCCTGCTCGATCATCTCGGGGCCGGGTTCGGCCGAGGTGGTGGCGAAGGTGGGAATGCGGTCGCGGACCTTGCCGCCGAGCAGCTCGTAGACCGGCACGCCCAGCGCCTTGCCCTTGATGTCGTGGAGCGCGATGTCGATGGCGGACATGGCCGCGGTGAGGACGCGCCCGCCCTCGAAATACTGGCTGCGATAGAGCAGCTGCCAGATATGGCCGATGCGGAACGGGTCCATGCCCACGAGGATCTCGGCATAGTGCTCGAGCGCGCCGACGACAGCCTTCTCGCGACCGGAGAGGCCGCTTTCGCCCCAGCCGAAGATGCCTTCGTCGGTCTCGATCTTGACGAGCAGCTGGTTGCGGATGCCCACCCAGACGGCATAGGGCTTGATGGCGGTGATCTTCACGTCTGTCTCCCTCGCCGGCTGAGTCCGGCCTCGGTGCGGAAACGAGCCGATTTCGCCGCGGGGAGTCAATTCGACCTGCGGATGCATCGGGGTCGGTTTCGCCGGCTCCCCGACACCGGCGGCGGGCCGGTGCTAAAGCTCGCCGGCGAGGTAGCGTGCGAGGGTCTGGCGGGTGCCGTGTTGCCAGAGGCTCCCGAGGGCACGGGCAAAGGCGGCGGCGTAGGCGGGGTCGCCGGCAAGATCGCCGAAGATGTCGGTCATGGTGAGCCAGGCGGCGGGGTCGGACCTCGCCTCGCCGGCACGGGCGGTGAGGCGGTTCCAGGCGGCATCGTTGGGAGCAATGGGAACGCCGCTGTCGGTTTCGCCATAGCAATAGCGGGCCCAGAGCGCCGAGACGAGAGCGAGGCCGGTGACCGGCTGGCCCGAGGCCAGGCGGTCGCGCACCGAGGGGAGGATGAACTTGGGCTGGCGGTTCGAGCCGTCGAGGCAGAGCCGCTGGATGGTGTCGCCGATCCTGGGGTTGGCGAAGCGGCGGGCGACGAGCCGGAAGTATTCGTCCAGGTCGGTATCGGGGACGGGCGGAACGGACGGGATGATCTCCTCGCGCTCGAGCTTTTCGAGAAAGGCGACCAGCAGCGGCTCGGCCATGGCCTCGTGGACGAAGCGGATGTCCATGAGGGCGGCGGGATAGGCGATGGCGGCATGGCCGCCGTTGAGAATGCGGATCTTCATCAGCTCGAACGGGGCGACATCGGCGACGAACTGCACGCCGACCTTTTCGAGCGCCGGGCGGCCGAGGGGGAAGTGGTCCTCGAGCACCCATTGGCGGAAGCCCTCGCAGAAGACCGGCCAGCGGTCGGAGATGCCGAACTCGTCCTCGACCAGCGCCAGCTCGCGCTCGCCGGTCGCGGGGGTGATGCGGTCGACCATGCCGTTGGGGAAGGCCACCGCGTGCCGCACCCAGGTGGCGAGTTCGGGGTCGATCAGTTCGGCGAGGCCGACGACGGCATTGCGGGTGACGTGGCCGTTGCCGGGGATGTTGTCGCAGCTCATCACGGTGAAGGGGCCGATGCCGAGGTCGCGCCGCCGCCTGAGGCCGAGCAGGATGAGGCCGAAGACGGTGCCGGGCGCCTCGGGGCTGGCGCTGTCGGCGACGATGTCGGGATGGGCGGGGTCGAAGCGCTGGGTCGCGGGGTCGATGTAGTAGCCGCCCTCGGTGATGGTGAGCGAGACGATGCCGATATCGGGATCGGCGAGGCGGCCGGCGATGGCGGCAGCATTGCCGACGGGGAGGAAGTCGACCATCGGCGCGGTGACGCGGACGCTGCTCCCATCGGCCTCCTGCTCGACGACGGTGGTCAGCCAGTCCTGCTCGGCGAGCGTTGCGCGCATGGCGTCATCGGCCTTGCGCACGCCGGCGCCGACAATGGCCCAGTGGTGGTCGAGCCCGAGGTTGAACAGCTCGTCGAGATAGACGCCCTGGTGGGCGCGGTGGAAGTTGCCGACGCCGAAATGCACGATGCCGGCCACGAGATCGGACTGCCGGTAGCGCGGCACCGGGACGAAGGCGGAGATCGCCTCGAGATTTGCGGCATTGAGGATGATCGGCATCGGGAACCTCGCGGGGAAGCGGCCGGCAGGATCAGCGGAGCGCCACCCCGGACCGGTCGAAGCGGTAGATGCGCGACGGCTCGGGCGTCAGCCAGACGGCGTCGCCGGGCGCGAAGTCCCGGTCGCCTTCGATGCGGACAGTGTGGAGCCCACCGCCGGCGACATGGACATGCAGGAAGGTATCCGACCCCAGATGTTCGGCAACCCCCACATGGCCCGGCCAGTCACCCGACTCGCGGGAGATGCGCAGGTGCTCGGGGCGGACCCCGATGGCATGGGCGCCGTATGCGGCGGCGGGCTCACCCTCGAGGAAGTTCATGCGCGGCGAGCCGATGAAGCCGGCGACGAAGCGGTTGGCGGGGGCGCGGTAGAGCTCCATTGGCGAGCCGACCTGCTCGATGCGGCCGGCGTTCAGCACCACGATCTTGTCGGCCATGGTCATGGCCTCGACCTGGTCGTGGGTGACGTAGACCATGGTGGTCTTGAGCTGCTGGTGCAGCTCGGTGATCTCGATGCGCATGTTGACGCGCAGGGCGGCGTCGAGGTTGGAGAGCGGCTCGTCGAAGAGGAAGGCCTTGGGCTGGCGCACGATGGCGCGGCCGATGGCGACGCGCTGGCGCTGGCCGCCGCTCAGCTGGCGCGGCTTGCGATCGAGGTAGTCGGTGAGATTGAGGATGCGCGCGGCTTCGCCGACCTTGCGCGCGATGGTGTCGCGGTCGAGGTTGGCCATCCTGAGCGGGAAGGCGATGTTCTGCCGCACGGTCATGTGCGGGTAGAGCGCATAGGACTGGAACACCATGGCGAGGCCACGCTGGGCGGGGCCCCGGTCGGTCACGTCCTCGCCGTCGAGGCGGATGATGCCAGAGGTCGTGTCCTCGAGGCCGGCAATCAACCGGAGGAGAGTGGACTTGCCGCACCCCGAGGGCCCGACGAAGACGACGAACTCGCCGTCCTCGATCTCGAGCGATGCATCGGGGATGACCTGATGTCCGCCAAACCCCTTGCTGACGTGTTCGAGAGTGATGGAGCCCATCTGAAATCCCCTATTTCACGGCGCCGAAGGTGAGACCGCGCACCAGTTGCTTCTGGCTGATCCAGCCGAGGACGAGGATGGGCGCGATGGCGAGGGTGGAGGCGGCCGAGAGCTTGGCCCAGAACAGACCCTCGGGGCTCGAGAAGGACGAGATGAAGGCGGTCAGCGGGGCCGCCTTCGATGCCGTCAGGTTGATGGTCCAGAACGCCTCGTTCCAGGCGAGGATGATGTTGAGCAGCAGGGTCGAGGCGATGCCGGGCACGGCCATGGGCACGAGGATGTAGACCAGTTCCTTCCAGAGCACGGCGCCATCCATGCGGCAGGCCTCGAGGATGTCGACGGGGATCTCCTTGAAGTAGGTGAAGAGCATCCAGACGACGATGGGCAGGTTGACGAGCGTCAGCACCAGGGTGAGGCCCCAGACCGTGTCGAGCAGGCCGAGGTCGCGGAAGATCAGGTACATCGGCACGAGCACGCCGACGGCGGGCATCATCTTGGTCGACAGCATCCACATCAGCACGTCCTTGGTGCGGGGCGTGGGGGTGAAGGCCATGGCCCAGGCGGCGGGAATGGCGAGGAGGAGGGCGATGAGGGTCGAGCCCACCGAGATCCAGACCGAGTTGAAGAAGTGCCGGAAGTAGTCGGAGCGGGACTGGACCTCGAAGTAGTTCTCGAGCGTCCAGTTCGGGATGATGACGGGCGGCGCGGCAATGGCCTCGGCCTCGGTCTTGAAGCTGGTCAGCAGCGTCCAGAGGATGGGGAAGAAGAGCAGGAACGCCACCAGCCAGGCGAGGGCGGTGAAGGCGAGCTTGCGGCGGGCGGAAGCGGCGCGGGCCATCAGATTGCTCCCGTTCTGAAAAGCTGGAGCGTGGGACACCCCCACCCTTGATCCCTCCCCACAAGGGGGAGGGAGACGACTGATGGTCCAGCGCACTCGATCCACCTCCCTCCCCCTTGTGGGGAGGGAATGAGGGTGGGGGTGGCCGCGGGCGCGGTACTGTCCATGATCCTACGCATCGAGGTTCCTCCCGACGGCGCGCATCAGGAAGATGGCGACGATGTTGGCGAGGATGACGGCGATGACGCCGCCGGCGGAAGCGCCGCCGACATCGAAGCTGAGGAGCGCGGTGCGGTAGACGAGGAAGGCGAGGTTGGTCGAGTTGTAGCCGGGGCCGCCATTGGTGGTGACCAGCACCTCGGCGAA
>JAEYZJ010000144.1 GCA_023430705.1 Pseudomonadota bacterium
CCGTCGCAGAGCGTGATTGCCGCGCCGGACGCACCGTTACGACCCGTGCGGCCGATGCGATGGACGTAGTTCTCGGGATCGTCGGGCAGCTCGTAGTTGATCACATGCGTGATGTTCTGCACGTCGATGCCGCGCGCCGCGATATCAGTGGCGACGAGCAGCCGGACCTTGCCGGAGGAAAAGCCCTTGAGCGCTCCCTGCCGTGCATTGTTGGACTTGTTGCCGTGGATGGCCGCCGCCACATGGCCGTCGGCCATGAGGTTCTTGGCGACGCGATCGGCGCCGTGCTTGGTGCGCGAGAAGATGATGACGCGGCTCAGCGCCGGGTCCTTCAGAAGCTCGTTCAGCGCGTCACGCTTTTCCTTCGATCCGGCGAGGATAACCCGCTGTTCGATCGTGCCGACCGTCTGGGCCGGCGGATTGGCCTCGACGCGCACCGGATCGTTCAGCAGACCTTTCGCGAGGTCTGCGATCTCGGGCGCCATGGTGGCCGAGAACATCGCCGTCTGCCGACGCGGGCCGATGGCGGCGGCGATCTGCTTGACCGCATTGATGAAGCCCATATCGAGCATGCGGTCGGCCTCGTCGAGCACCAGCCAGCGCGTCTCGGTGAGCTTGAGCTTGCGGTCATCGACCAGGTCCTTGAGCCGGCCCGGGGTCGCGATGACCACGTCCACGCCGCGGGCGATCTGCTGGATCTGGCCACCGCGCGAGGCACCGCCGAGGACGAGCACGGTCGAGATCTTCGCGCCCGCCAGCTTGTGCAGCACTTCGTCGATCTGCACTGCCAGCTCACGGGTGGGCGCCAGGATCAGCGCCCGGGTAGTCATCGGGTTGGGACGGCCCGTCAGCTCGAGCAGCCCCTGCAGGATCGGCAGGCCGAAGGCGGCAGTCTTGCCCGACCCGGTCTGCGCGATACCCATGATGTCACGGCGCTGCAGCTGGGGGGGAATCGCCTTGGCCTGGATCGGCGTCGGCGTGTCGAACCCGGCAGAGGTCAACGCGCTGAGGAGTTGCGCGGAAAGTCCGAGTTCGGAGAATGAGTTTGTCAAAAGGAAGCTTTCTGTGTCGCGCTCCGGGCCACTCGGTGCGCGTATGGTCGCCGGCGACCCGATCGGGTCCGGCGTGATCAATCGATGCAATGGCAGCGGGATTGCCGCACGGTTGCGCTGTCTCCCGGTGTTCCCGCAATCCATGCGGGGGACATTCCCGGGGCACTTCGCCGCTCACCGTCTTGGCCAGTAAGAAGAGAAGCCCATCACGCCACAAAGCGCGAATAGACGCGATATGGAGTAAAAAGCGGGATTTGGCAAGTGCGGGGCAGCCATGCGGGGATATGTCTCCGCCGACGCTCGGACACGAAGACCGGCCTTGCTGCTTTCGCGCGCATCACACGGTGGCTGCGGCGAGACCTCTCAGCGCCGCCGGATCAAGCCGTGATTCACTCAGATCCCGCCGTACCAATCGTAGCCGTGGTCCTCCCAGTAGCCGCCCTGGCCGCGGCCGTAGTGGGAGAAGCTGTCGACGAGTTCGATCGTGTGCACATATTTCGGTTGCTTGTAGCCCAAGGCGCGCTCGATGCGGATGCGGACCGGGGCGCCGTTCTCGACCGGGAGCACGCCGCCGTTGAGGCCGTAGGCGGCGAGCGTCTGGGGGTGGTAGGCGTCGATGAGGTCAGAACTCTCGTAATAGGGTTCGGGGGCCGACAGGCCACCGCCCATCAGGTCGTAGCAGTGGTAGACGGCGAACTTCGCCGTGGGCTTGACCTTCGCCTCGTCGAGCAGGCGTCCGAGCGGCACCCCCGTCCATTTGGCGATGCAACTCCAGCCCTCGACGCAGTCGTGCCGCGTGATCTGCGTGCGCGACGGCATGTTCCTCAGCTCGGCGAGGGTGTAGGCTTTCGGCGTCTCGACGAGGCCCGTGATGCGCAGCCGATAGGCCTCCCAATTGCCTGCCGCGAGGTCCCGGTAGAGCTCGACGGTCTGGCGCGGGTCAGTGGAGCCGTTAGGACGCTGCCCCTGTCGGATCTCGCTCTCGGGGAACTCCTGCGCCAGCGCCTGCTCGCCCACCAGCGCGCGCTGCGCCGCATAGGTCAGCGAATTGGCCCGCTCGAGGAAATCGCGCACCGGATCGTCGCGCCGTCCGAGGAAATCGAACTGGTCGCACCCGGCCAGGACCAGCGAGCCTGCCGAGGCGGCACCCAGCCCCACCAGCCTGCGGCGGTTGAGGATCAGGGAACTCATTTCAGGGCCTCTCCTCGGTTTGGATCCGACTCGGTCCCCGGGCTCGCCCGATAGTATCCCGTGATCATCGAGCGCAGCTCGTTGATCGGGCCGGCAAGAACGACCATCACGATGTGGACGACGAAGAACAGCACCAGGAGGACCATGACGACGAAGTGAATGGTCCGCGCCGTCTGCCGCCCGCCGAACACTTCGACGAGCCAGGGCCAGCCGGCGTTCATCGTCGGAGACATGGCGAGCCCGGTGAGGACGATGAGCGGGAACAGGACGAACAAGACGCCAAAATAGGCCAGCTTCTGCAACGGCGCGTAGCTGCGACCGTGCCGCAACTTCAGGCGGAAGTGGTCCGCAATGTCGCGCGGTAGCGCGCGCAGGTCGCGCGGCTTGAGGATGACGTCGCGCCACAGGTGGCCGTTGAACAGGCTCGCAACGGTCCATACGGCGAGCGCACCGACCAGCACCCAGGCGAAGAAGAAATGCACCACGCGGCCCGTGGCGAGGTCGCGGAACGAGGGGATGGTGGCCCAGCCGGGAAAGCCGACGAAATTGGTGTTGCCGCGCAGCTCGCTCATGCCGAGGACACCGGTGGTGTCGAACTTGTGGCCGAACAGCGTCGTGTAACCGCGCGGCCCCTCCGGCGTGTTCTCCGCCCCGATCCTGAGGACGGCGTTGTCGAAGGCAAAGCCCGACTGCTCGCCGATGTAGAGCGCCGGATGAGCGTTCCAGATCTGCAGGCCACTGAGCAGCATGAAGAAGAGCGCGATCGCCCACACCCAGTGCGTCACGCGCGTCATGACCGCCTGTCGGTAGACGAGCGGCCCGCGGGCCGGCTCCAGCCGTTTCGTCCCACTCTCTTCCAGAATCTGGCCCGTCATCGTCCCCTCCGGCATTCCCCCGAGCACCATCGAAGCAACGACAGTTCCGCGGTGCGATGGGACCCTATCACGGAGAGTTCATTGCCGCTCCCACACGGCTGAACCCCCGGACTGGACGACAAGGATGCTACTCGGCCCGCGCGGCCCAGTTGATGCCGCGGCGGAGGATGGTGGCCATGTGCGGGTTCTCGAACTCGGCGGCGCGGTGCCCGAGAGTCGAGTGGAAGACCTTGCCCGCGCCATAGCGCCGCTTCCACACCACGGGCATGACGACGCCCTCGGTCCAGGGCGCATGCGCGCCGGAGAAGGTGGTGGTCGCCAGCACTTCCACCGACGGGTCCATGTGCATGTAGTACTGCTCGGACGTGTAGGGAAACGACGGTGGCAGGCCCTGCATGATGGGGTCGTCCGGGCGGGTGATGTCGACCGTGTAGTCGATGATGTTGCCCGGGTGCGCCACCCATTGCCCGCCGACCACGAACTGATACTCGACCGCATCGCGGAACGCATCGCTCATGCCGCCGTGGTGGCCGGCGAGACCGACGCCACCTTCGATCGCCTTGACGAAATTGGCGAGCGGCTCCTTCTCGATCTTGCTCATGGTGTAGATCGGAATGATCAGGCTGAGTTCGTGGATCGCCGGATCGGCAAGCACGGCGAGATCGGTTTCGACGCGCACGGAGTAGCCGTCCTCGTGCAACCAGCGGCGGTAGATGCTCGCGCATTCCTCCGGGTCATGCCCGTTCCACCCACCCCAGACGATCAAAGCGCTGCGCATTTATGGACGACTCCCGCACCCGAAAAACGGCCCGGAGAGTACAAGAACCGCCCGGGCATGGAAGCCCCAAAAGCATCGTCGCGCTCCCTTCCGCTCACGACCGTTCCATAGTTAACTGAAGCTTCCACTGGACTTGCATACAACGGCCAGCGGCAGACCATCACCTGTTACACCGGCGTAGCATTCCAGTGCCACAAGGGTCCGGGTCACCGGACTCGATGCAAAGGACAGGGATAATGAAGAAGCTGTTGTTCGGCGCCTCAGCGCTCGCCCTCACTGCCGGATTCTCCGGTGCGGCGCAGGCAGAGTTCTCGCTTACCATCCTCCACATCAACGACTTCCACTCCCGCTTCGAGTCGATCACGGCCACGGATTCGACCTGCCATGCGGAGGGTGAGGCAAAGGGCGAATGCTTCGGCGGCATCGCCCGGCTCAAGACCGCCATCGACGCCCAGCGCGACAAGGCCGGCGCCGCAGGCGAGAACATCGTGCTGCTGTCAGCGGGCGACGAGTTCCAGGGCTCCCTGTTCTACACCCAGTACAAGTCCGAGGTCGTCGCGGACTTCATGAACCGTATGGGGTTCGATGCGGTGGCGACGGGTAACCACGAGTTTGACGACGGCCCGGAGGAGTTTGCGCGATTTCTCGACGCGGCGACCTTTCCGATCATCGGCGGCAACTTCGATACAACCCGCGATCCGAACCTCAAGGGCCGGCCGGCCGGCGTGATCGTCCTCAACATCGGCGACGAGCAGGTCGGCATTATCGGCGCGACGACGGAGGAGACCCCCGAGATCGCAGCGCCGGGACCGGACGTTGCCTTCCAGAACGTCGCCGAATACGTGAAGGGTGCGGTCGAGGGGCTCGAGGCCGAAGGCGTCAACAAGATCATCGTGCTCAGCCATATCGGCTATGGCGTCGACCAGGACCTTGCCAAGGCCGTACCCGGTATCGACGTGATCGTGGGAGGGCACTCCCACACCTTCCTCGGCGACGTGCCGGGCTCGGCAGGTCCCTACCCCACCCTGGTCAAGAACCCGGACGGGGTGGACGTGCCGGTCGTCACCGCCGGACAGTACGGCAAGGTACTCGGCGAGTTGAAGGTCAGCTGGGACGACGACGGCAATGTGACCGCCGTTACCGGCGCACCGATCCTGCTCGATGCCTCGATCACACCCGACCAGGGCTTCATCGATCGCGTCGCCGAACTTGGCCAGCCACTCGAGGTACTGAAGGCCGAGGTGATCGGCACGGCCAGCGCTGCCATCGAGGGCGACCGCAATGTCTGCCGCGTCATGGAGTGCGCGATGGGTAATCTCGTCGCCGACGCCCAGCTCGACCGTGTCGCCGACCAGGGTATTACCATTTCCATCGCCAACTCGGGTGGGCTGCGCGCCTCGATCGACGCGGGTGAGATCACCATGGGCGAGGTACTGACGGTGCTGCCCTTCTCCAACACACTCGCGACGTTCCAGCTCAGCGGCGCCGACCTCGTCGCCTCGCTCGAAAATGGCGTCAGCCAGATCGAGGAGATCGCCGGCCGCTTCCCGCAGGTCGCGGGGCTCAAGTACACGTTCGACAAATCCAGCCCCGTCGGCTCGCGGATTTCCGACGTGCTGGTGAAGGACGGCGACAACTGGGTGCCTATCGACCCGTCCGCCACCTATGGCGTCGTCACCAACAACTACGTGCGCGGCGGCGGCGACGGCTACGAACTCTTCGCCAGCAAGGCCAGCAACGCCTACGACTTCGGCCCGCCGCTCGAGAAGGTGCTCGCCGACTACATCGCCAAGCAGGGCGGCACATACACGCCCTATACGGATGGCCGGATCACCGACGCATCGCCGACGGAGGAGTCCGCTGCCGATGTTCCCCCAGAAGCGCCGGCGGCTGCAGCAGCAGTGACCGAGCCCATCGTCCCGGCCGTGCCGGCCCCCGATGCGATGGCGCCGATGGCCCCTGCCGCGGCGCAGTGAAACACAAAGGGCGCCTGCGGGCGCCCTTCCGTACCCCTACCGCTCGAACAGCACGACCTTGTCATCGCCGTATATGGTGCGGGCGAACTCCTTGAAGCCGAGCCGCCCGGCGACCCGCATCGAGGCGAGATTGTCGACGTTGATGAGGCAGGTCATGCGCTGGCCGTGGAACGCGCCGGAGGCCCACTGGATCGCGGCCTGCATTGCCTCTGTTGCATAGCCCCAGCCCTGCGCCGACGGCATCAGTGCCCAGCCGGCCTCGAGAGTGCCTTCAAGAGAGGGTTCGATGATCCTGCGTGCCTCATGGAAGCCCGCTTCCCCTGCCAGCTGGCCGGATGCCTTCTCGATCACCGCGAAAAAACCGAAGCCCATGTGGACCCAGCCACCGGCACGCGTGAGGAAACGCTGCCACGACTGTTCGCGGGTGAAGCTGCGGCCGCCGATGAAGTGGACGACGTCGGGATCCGCCCACATCGCGGCGAACGCGTCGAAGTCGGCCGGAGTGTAGCCGCGCAGGATCAGCCGCTCGGTCTCGAGTGTCGGAATGTCCATCTGCGTCAGCGCGGCCGGGCCAGTTGGCGCCAGATGAGCAGGACGATCACGGCGCCCACGATCGCGCCGATGAAGCCCGCCGCTTCGCCCGGCTGGTACCAGCCGATCGCCTGTCCCAGCCAGGTCGCGACGAGCGCGCCGACGATACCGAGCACGGTGGTCAGAATGAACCCCCGCGGCTTCGGATTTCCCGGCGTGATCAGCTTGGCGATGACGCCGACGATCAGCCCGATGATGATGGCGCCGATAATTCCCATGCAGCCCTCCTGCCCCGCTCATAAATGACGCGCTGGCCAGCCGGTTGCAATGCCGCGCATGCATATCGTGAATGCGCCGGCGCCCGGCGAACGCCTCCCGGCAGGAGGCGTTCCCGTCACGAGCCTCAGCTGACGGCGAGTTCCTTGCGCTCCACCTCGGAGACGGTCGCCAGGTCCAGCACGCGCTGCAGCTCGGCCGCGTGACGGAAGCTCGGCTCCTGCATGACGCCGGTGCGCACCGCTTCTGCAAAACGCTGATAGTTGGTCGGTACTGGCGGCACCTCCACTTCCTTCCAGGTCGCCGTCTCGATGTCCTCCCCGAGCACGACGCGCAGGTGGGTCGACTTGCCGTTCTGCACTTCGACGCCGCCCTTGTCGCCATAGACCCGAAGGCGCAGCTCATTGAAGTGGCCGGTGGCCCAGCGGCTGGCATGGATCACGCCCAGCGCGCCGTTGCTGAAGTCGACCGCCATGGTGAAACTGTCGTTGGCGTCGAGATCGTACTCGCCGATCTTGTTGCCCGGCGCCTTTTCGAAGGTCTTCAGCCGCGCGAAGACATGGTCGATGTCGAGGCCCGCGCCGTAGGAGGCGAAATCGAGGATGTGCACACCGATGTCGCCCAGCACGCCGTTCGAGCCGTGCTTGCGCGACAGGCGCCACAGCCACTGGCTCTCCGTGCGCCAGTCGCCCCAGGCCTTGCTCACCAGCCAGCTCTGCAGGTAGCTCGCCTCGACGTGACGGACGGTGCCGATCTCGCCGGACAGGACGATCTCACGCGCCTTCTGCAGCTGCGCGACGTTCCGGTAGGTGAGATTGACCATGTTGATGAGGCCGGACTGCTCGGCCACTTCGACCATTTCGAAGGCCTTGATTGCATCGGTCGCGAGCGGCTTCTCGCAGAAGACGTGCTTGCCCGCCTTCAGCGCCGCAATCGAGGTCGAGTGGTGCACCGAGTCCGGGGTGACGTTTGCCACGGCGTCGAACTCACCCCAGGCGATGGCCGCGTCGAGTGACGGGAAGGCGTTGGGAATGTTGTGCTCGGCGTTGAACTTTTCCACACGGTTGGGGTCAACGTCGACACCGCCCACAAGGGTCACGCCCTCGATGGCGGCAAAGTGCTTGGCGTGCTGGGCGGCCATGCCGCCGGTGCCGAGGATGAGCATGCGCATCTTGTCTGTCCTTCAAATTCCCGGGCGGCAACCGCCCGTATTCCGTGGGTCGACTAGACCCGGTGTTCCTTGCGATCGAGGTCGGCGGCCAGCGCCAGGTCGAGGATTCGCTGGAGGCCCGCGGCGTGCCGGAAATCCGGCTCCTGCTGGTGGCCGCTGCGCACCGCTTCGACGAAGCGCTGGTAGTTGGTCTTGACCGGCTCGGCCTTGATCTCGCGCCAGGTCGAGGTGGACACGTCGTCGCCGGCGCATATGCGCAGCAGTGAGCCCCAGTGCCCGTGGCTCAGTTCCAGCCCGCCCTTGTTGCCGTAGACGCGCAACCGCTGGTCGTTGCTGTGCCCCGACGCCCAGCGCGACGAGTGGATGGTGCCGATGGCGCCGTTGGCGAACTCGGCCGAGATGATGAAGCTGTCATTTGCATCAAGCACATATTCCCCGATGCGGTCGCCGGGCAGCTTGGTGAATGTCTGCAACCGGCTGTTCATCGCCACAACCGGCTGGCCGATGGCGAAGGTGGTGAAATCGAGGATGTGGATGCCGATGTCACCCACCGTCCCGTTGGAGCCGTGCGCCTTGCTGAGGCGCCACAGCCACGTGCCCGACAGGTTCGCGGCGTCGTTGAAGTCGCGCAGTGCCAGCCAGTGCTGCAGGTAGCTCGCCTCGATGTGCCGCACCTCGCCGATTGTCCCCGCGGCGATGATCTCGCGCGCCTTGTGCAACTCGGCGACGTTCCGGTAGGTCAGGTTCACCATGTTGATGAGGCCGGACTTCTCGGCTGCTTCGACCATCTCCATGGCCAGCGCGTAGCTGGGGGCGAGCGGCTTCTCGCAGAAGACGTGCATGCCCGCCTCGAGCGCCTTCAGCGTCGTCGGGTGATGAATCGAGTCCGGCGTGACGTTGTCCACCGCCTCGAAATCCCCCCAGGCCAGCGCATCCTCGAGCGACTGGAAGCGGTTCGCGATGCAAAACGTGTCGCAGAAGGTCGCGAGGTTCTCGGGGTTCGTATCCACGGCGCCGACCATCTGCACGCCTTCGATGGTCTGGAAGGCCTTGGCGTGGCTGTTGGCCATTCGTCCGGTGCCGAGGATGAGGAGGCGCATTGTGGGGTCCAGTTGGTGGAATGGATCGGGCCGCCCCTTGGGACGGCCCGGCTGTCGGTTTCAGCCGATCACTTCGGATGGTGCGTCAGCTTGGCGCCGCGCTCTTCGATCTTCTCGATCGCCTGGTCCACGGGAGTGTTCGGCGCCTTGAGCAGGTGCGCGTGGTTGTCGGGGTTGTAGGCCCAGTTCACCGCATTGCGGATGACCTTGCCGACGGTGGCGTCGTGGTAGGTCGGGTAGGTCTCGTGGCCGGGGCGGAAGTAGAAGATGTTGCCCGCACCGCGGCGGTAGGTGAGGCCCGAGCGGAACACTTCGCCGCCCTGGAACCACGAGACGAACACGGTCTCGAGGGGCTCCGGCACCGTGAACGGCTCGCCGTACATCTCTTCGTTCTCGAGCTCGAAGTACGCCGGCAGGCCCTTGGCGATCGGATGGCCCGGGTTCACGACCCAGATGCGCTCGCGCTCGCCGGCCTCGCGCCAGTGCAGGTTCGCCGGCGTGCCCATCAGTCTCCTGAACACCTTGGAGTGGTGGCCCGAGTGCAGCACGATGAGGCCCATGCCCTCCCAGACGCGCTGTACCACGCGTTCGACCACCTCGTCCTTGACCTCGCCATGCGCTGCGTGCCCCCACCAGATGAGCACGTCCGTTTCGGCGAGCTTCTCGGGGGTCAGGCCATGCTCCGGATCCTGCAGCGTCACCGTAGTAGCGACGAGGTTGCTGTCCTCACCAACCAGCTTGGCAATCTGGCCGTGCATGCCGATGGGGTAATTCTGGGCGACGAACTCATTCTTCTGTTCATGCACGTTCTCACCCCAGACGGTAACGCGGATGGGCATGATGGTCTCCTTGTACTCGTGGATCGGGCCGGACGTTGCGCCGGCCCGAGAACATCCAAAGCGTTTTGGTTATTGAAGCGATTCAGTGCCTCGACGCCGCCGACTTGGCAAGCAGACTACGGCGAAAATCCGGGGCTGCGGCAATTTTGCCGCCATGCCGGATCCTCAGTGCTTCAACGGCTTTCCGTCCTGATCGAAACGGTGAATCTTGGTCGGGATCGGAGCGATCGAGATCACATCGTCGGGCTTGTGCCGGCTGGTGCCTTCCTCGCGCACGACGACCGGCTCACTGGCACCGATATCGACATAGGTGTAGCTGTCCGAGCCGAGGTTCTCGGAGTGAACCACCTTGCCCTTCCAGGCCCCGTCGCGATCGGCGATCTCGATATGCTCGGAGCGGATGCCGATGGTGTTGGCGCCGAAGCTCGAGGCGATCTCGCCATTGAGGAAGTTCATCTTGGGCGAACCGATGAAGCCGGCCACGAACATCGACTGCGGGCTCTCATAGAGCTCGAGCGGCGTGCCCACCTGCTCGATGATGCCGTCGCGCAACACGCAGATGCGGTCGGCCAGGGTCATCGCCTCCACCTGGTCGTGCGTGACGTAGACCATGGTGGCATTGTTCATTGAGTGATGGAGCTTGGCGATCTCGAGCCGGGTCGCTACGCGCAGCGCCGCGTCGAGGTTCGACAGCGGTTCATCGAACAGGAACACCCGGGGGTCGCGCACGATGGCGCGGCCGATGGCGACGCGCTGGCGCTGGCCACCCGAAAGTTGCTTGGGCAGCCGGCCCAGGTACTGCGTGATCTGCAGCATCTCGGCGGCCTTCTCGACGCGGGCCCTGATTGCGTCCTTGTCGGACTTCGCCAGTTGCATCCCGAAGGCCATGTTCTCGTACACTGTCATGTGCGGGTAGAGCGCATAACTCTGGAACACCATCGCGATCCCGCGCTTGCTCGGCGCGAGCGCGTTGACCAGCTGGCCATCGAACTTCATCTCGCCCGCGGTGATGTCCTCGAGGCCGGCCAGCAGGCGCAGCAGGGTCGACTTGCCGCAACCCGACGGACCGACGAAGACCATGAACTCGCCCGAGTAGATCTCGAGGTCCACGCCCTTGATCACATCGACGACGCCGAAGGACTTCCTGATGTTGTTGAGTTCGATATGCGCCATGGATTTAGCCCTTTACGCCGCCGGCGGTGAGGCCGGAAATGATCTTGCGCTGGAAGATGAGCACCAGCACGACCAGCGGCACGGTGACGATCACCGACGCCGCCATGATGTTGCCCCAGGGGATCTCGTGCTGGCTACCGCCCGACAGGAGCGCAATGGCGACCGGCACCGTGCGCGTGGCATTCGACGAGGTGAACGTCAGCGCGAACAGGAACTCGTTCCAGGCCCCGATGAAGGCGAGCAGGCCCGTCGTCACCAGCGCTGGCCACATCAGCGGCATGAACACCTTGGTGATGATGACCCACGGACTGGCGCCGTCCACGATGGCGGCTTCCTCGATCTCGATCGGCAGGTCGCGCATGAAGGTCGTCAGCACCCAGACGGTGAACGGCAACGTGAAGATGGTGTAGCTGAAGATCAGCGCCCAGGGCGTGTTGTAGATCCCGAGGAAGCGGATCAGCTCGAACAGTCCGGCCAGCACCGCGATCTGCGGGAACATGGAGACCGCCAGGATCGTCATCAGGATCAGCCCCCTGCCCCTGAAGCGGACGCGGCTCAGCGCGAATGCGGCCGTGATGGCGAGGAACAGGGCAAGCAGAACCGTCACGCTCGCCACGAAGATCGAGTTCAGCAGGTTCTGCGGGAAGCTGCCCGAATTGAGCACGTTCACGTAGTTGGCCAGCGAGAACGAGGTCGGGAAGTAGGTGATGCGGAACAGGTCCGTACCCGACTTCAGGCTGGTCAGGATTGCGTAGTAGAACGGAAACACCGCCACCACGACGATGAAGATCACGAGCAGGTAGAACGCGATCCGCTTGGTCAGCCACCACAGGTCGATGGTCATCAGCGGTCTCCCCCGTCGAACCGGACACGGCCGAGCCAGATGTAGAGTACGGTCATGAGCGCGATGATGAGAAACAGGAGGGTCGACTGAGCCGAGCCGTAGGCGAACTTGTCGAACTCGAACAGGTTCTCGCGGCTGATGATCGACATGGTCTTGGTGGTCGAACTGTTGGGCGTCAGCACGTAGATCAGGTCGAAGATGCGCATGGCATCGAGCAGGCGGAAGATCACCGCCACCATCACCGCGGGACGCACCAGCGGCAGCGTCACCCGGAAGAACACCTTGATCGGATGGACGCCATCGATCCTGGCGGCCTCGTAGACGTCCTTGGGCACCATCTGCAGGCCGGCGAGGATGAGCAGCGCCATGAAGGGCGTCGTCTTCCAGATGTCGACGATCAGCACGGCGGTCATGGCCGTGTCGGGAGACGCGGTCCAGGCGATCTTCTGGCTGATGAGGCCCAGCCTGAGGGCAATATCGTTGAGGATGCCGAACTGGTCGTTGAGCATCCAGCCCCACATCCTGGCCGACACGATCGTGGGGATGGCCCACGGAATGAGGATGGCGGCGCGCACGATGCCGCGCCCCCTGAACTCGGCATTCAGCACCAGCGCCACGATCATGCCGATGACGGTCTCGAGCGACACCGAGACGACGGCGAAACGCACGGTGTTCCACACCGCGTTCCACCACGCCGGATCGACCAGCACCCCGGAGAAGACGGTGCGGCCGCTGTTCAGCGTGGTCCAGCCGAGGTAGTTCTTGAAGCCGATGAACTGCCCTTCATAGAGCGCGCTCAGCGACGTGTTGGTGAACGAGAAGTAGATCGTGCGGAGCAGTGGCCATCCGGCCACGATTGCCAGCGCGATCAGCATCGGCAGCAGGAACCACATCGCCGCGCCGACGCGCGACTTCATCAGTTCGTTCTGAACCTTGCCCCCGGCCCGGGCCACGCTGCCCGCTGTGGCTTCGACTGACATCTGGCACTCTTCCCCGCTGCAGAAATGGTATGGTGCGGGCGGCGCCGGGCCGCCCGCACCAGTATTCGGTCAGGCGCCCTTACCAGCCGTTGCCCTTGAGATCGGTCAGCTTGGCTTCGAGGAGTTCGAGGTTCTCGGCAGCGGTGCCATTGCCCGACAGCGTGTCATGCACGGCCGACCAGAACAGCGAGGAAACCTCGTTGTACTTCACCTTGGTCGGAGCCGAGGGACGCGGAACGGCATTCTCGAAGACTTCCTTCCAGCTGGGAATGATCGGCTGCTTGGCCGCAATGTCGGCGTCGTCGTAGAGCGCGATGATGGTGGGCAGGTTCGACTGCTCGAGCGCACGGTTCTTCTGCACTTCAGCCGACGACAGGAACAGCGCCAGCTGGATCGCCGCGTCAGGGTTCTTGGAGTACTTCGACACCGCGAAGTTCCAGCCGCCGAGCGTCGCCGCCGACCGCGCATCGGCGCCGTCGCCCTTGGGCAGCGGAGCCACGTCGAACTTGCCCTTCACCGCCGAGTCGTCGCCGTTGCCGAGCTGGTAGGCATAGGGCCAGTTGCGCATGAACACGGCATTGCCGAGCTGCCACACGCCGCGGGCTTCTTCTTCCTGATAGCTCAGCACGCCCTGCGGAGCGATATTGTTCACCCAGCTCTTGGCCTCTTCGAGTGCGGCCACGGCCTGCGGGTTGTTGATCGAGATGGTGCCGTCCGCTTCGATGATCTGGCCACCGCCGAACGACTTCACCCACTCCAGCGCGTTACAGGTCAGGCCCTCATAGGCGTTGCCCTGGAACACGAAGCCCTGCATGTCGGGATTGCTGGCGCGCTCCCCGTCCTGGATCTTCTTCGCGGTTGCAGCGAGTTCGGCCCAGGTGGTCGGCACCTTCTCGCCATACTTGTCGAGCAGGTCCTTGCGATAGAAGAGCGCCGGCGCGTCGGTGAATCCAGGCAGGGCCACGAGCCTGCCGTCCACCGTCTGGCTTTCGATGATCGACGGGAAGTGCTGGTTCACCACGTCCTTGGCGGCATCCGCCAGATCAAGGAACTGGCCCGCAAGCTGCGGCGCCCAGATGACGTCGGTCTGGTAGACGTCGATGTCGGAGTTACCGGCCGCGAGCCACAGCTTGTACTGGCCGAACTGGTCGGTAGTGGACGACGGCATGGGCACGATCGTGACCTTGTTGCCGGTCTTTTCCTCGAAGAGCGCCAGCTGCGAACGCAGGAAGTCGAGGCCCGTGCCGGTGTCGCCGGAGACGATGGCGAGGTCGGCAGCCTGGGCCACAACCGGGCCGCCCAGCGTGGCGCTGGCGAGCAGGGCCGCGATCAGCATCTTCATCTTCATTATGATCCTCCCAAAGGACAGGTACGAAAAGGAGGGCAGCCAAAGCCGATCGGTCGCCACCAGGCGCTAATCTGCCTCAGTCTCCTCCCGCCAAAGCGCCCGAGTTGGGGAGATTTTTCCCATCCGTAGGCTTTCAAAGCGCTTTGAAACGAAGGTACCTGCAGGCCTCAAATTCTGTCAAGCGGGATTCAGGGACCAAGTGTTAACCGCAGAAACCACGGACGGAATATGCAAGTTATTTCATGCCCTTACAGCGCATAACCGGTTAACGGCAGCCGCAGGACTTTCCCCTGTTGAGGCGCGAGTTCTCAGCAAATCGGGGGTGAAATGTCAGGCTTGCGTTTACGATTCAAATCGCTTTGAATGCTCCCATGGAGAAGGGAGAACGTCCGCCGCGGGCCGAGGCCGGGCGCGGCTGCGCAAGCGGTTTTGCCGCGCGCGGTCCGTTTGGACGTGATACGAGTTGGTTATGAAACTCAAGGACTTGGCTAGCCAGCTGGGGCTGTCGCAGACGACGGTCAGTCGTGCGCTGAATGGATACCCCGAGGTCAACGAAGCAACCCGCCAGCGGGTAAGTGAAGCGGCTCGCCGCCTCGGATATCGCGCCAATGTGAGTGCGCGGCGTCTTGCCACCGGCCGCTCCGGGGCGATCGGAGTGCCGCTACCGCTCGAGCGCTCGATGCACTTCGGCCCGCACACGTCCGAATTCCTCTCCGGAATCAGTGAGCGTCTCGCGCAGTACGAGGTCGACATCGTCGTCACCCCGATCGATGCGGACGACGAAGTGCCGGTATTCCGGCGCCTCTTTGCCTCGAAGCGCGTCGACGCCATGGTGCTCTCGGCACCCACGCCCGACGACGAGCGCATCGCAGCCCTGACCGAACTCGGCATGCCGTTTCTGCTGCACGGTCGCGCCGAGAACGTGAAGATACCGCATGCCTGGCTCGATATCGACAACGAGGGCGCCTTCCACCGCGCCACCAGCCACCTGATCGACCTCGGCCACCGGCATATCGCCATGATCAACGGCCCGCTCGACCAGACCTTTGCCATTCATCGCGATCGCGGCTTCCGCGCGGCCATGCAGTCCCGCGGCCTCGCGGTCGATCCGCAGCTTATGGGCGGCGGCCGCTTCACCGATGAGAACGGCTTTCGCCTCGCTCAGGCATTCCTGGAGCGCACGCCGCGCCCGACGGCCTTCCTCGCCGGTTCGATGATGACTGCGCTCGGCGTTTTCCGGGCCATCCGGGCCGCCGGGCTGGAACTTGGCAAGGACGTCTCCATGATCGCGCACGACGACGTCTTCCCTTATCTCAATGCCGACAACATGGTGCCCTCCATGTCGACGACGCGCTCCTCCATCCGTGCGGCCGGCGCGCGCATCGCCGAGCTGCTGCTCCAGATGCAGGAGGGCAAGCCCCCCGGCTCCATTCACGAACTCTGGCCGGTCGAACTGGTCCTGCGCCAGTCTACCGGGCCGGCCCCGAAGAGCTGAGTTCACAGGGGCTTCAGCAGCCGCAGGTGGTTGTCGAAGTTGAGTTCGAAGGTCGTGGGCAAGGCGTCCGAGCCAGCGAGGCCGCGCAGTTCACCTTCTCCACTCGAGGCCATGAGGCCCGCACCATCCGGCGCGACGCCGCAGACATTGCGCATCTCGAGCGCCGCAACGACTGCTGCACGGTCCGCATCGATGGCGAGGATGGTATTTCCCTCCGGCGAGGATACCCCGATCAGGCCACCATCGGCGGAAGCGGCGACCGAGCCGATGTAGTTGCGCATGTTTAGCAGGATAGTCTCAGGCAACTCGACGAGGCGAATCTCGCCGTCGCGCGTGGCGTAGCCGACGAGTTGGGGGCGCTCGCCGGCCGCCCCCCGAAACTGGCAGCCGAACCAGACCCGCCCCCGATGATCGAGGGCCATGTGGCGGATGG